>JBLNGJ010000293.1:0-11109 GCA_050264675.1 Micromonosporaceae bacterium | reverse complement strand
TGTAGAACACGCTGCCGAAGATCTCACCGGCGGCCATCCCGGGTAGGTACGCCGCCCGCTGTTCCGGCGTGCCGGCCATCAGCACGAACTGGCCGACGATCTGGATGGTGTTGACGTGCAGCTGGTCCGGCACCCCGGCCCGGACGAGCTCTTCGTAGACGATGGCGAGGTCAAACAGGTCGCGGCCACCGCCGCCGTACTCGATCGGCCAGTGGGGTGCCAGCAACCCCCGGCAGCCGAGCTCGCGGTACAGCGGCCGTACGTCGGGCTCAGCGCCCAGATCGGCGTGCGCCGCGGCGACGGCCGCCCGCACCGGTTCATCGGCCAGCAGCAAGCGGACGTGCTGCCGATAGCGCTCCTGCTCCTTGTCGAAGCCGAAGTCGAGGCCGGCCACTCCCCCGGTCATCGGTTCACTCCACCCGGGGCGCCGGGTTCGGCCGCCAGCAACACGGCCGCCTCCTCATCGGTCATCGACTCCAGCATCGCGAGAACCTCGTCCTCGGCGGCCAGCGCGGCCCGGCGGACGTCCACCAGCTCGGCCAGACCGCGTACGGTCGGCGCGCGGAAGAAGTCGGCCAGCCCGATCTCGGCCCCGAACCGGGTACGGACGCGGGCCAGCATCCGGGCCGCGGCCAGGCTGTGCCCGCCCATCTCGAAGAAGTTCCGCTCCGGTTCGACGGACTCGGGGGCCCGGCCGATCAGCGGCGCGACGATCTCGGTGGCGATGGTGCGCTCCACCTCGGAGGCGTAGTGCACCGGTGCGTCCGAGTCGCGAACCACCTCCGGAGGATCGGGCAGCTGACCGCGGTCCACCTTGCCGCTGCTGTTGAGCGGAAGCACCGGCAGCGTCACGTACTGCGCCGGGATCATGTACGCGGGCAGCCGGTCGGCCAGGAACGTCCGCAGTGTGGCGGCGTCCGGCGGCGCGAGCGGCCCGCCGAGGTAGCAGACCAGCTGCTTCTCGCCGCGGACGTCGACGGCGACCTGGTCGACCCCCGGGTGCCGGCTGAGCACCGACTCGATCTCGCCCAGCTCGATGCGCAGGCCGCGAATCTTCACCTGGTGGTCGACCCGGCCCAGGAACACGAGGACGCCGTCCGGGCGGCGCTTGGCCAGATCGCCGGTGCGGTAGAGCATGCCGCCGGGCGAGGTGCCGAACGGGTCGGGGTAGAACTTCTCGGCGGTCAGCTCGGGCCGGTTGAGATATCCGCGGGCCAAGCCGGTGCCGCCGATCACCAGCTCGCCCGGCATGCCGACCGGCACCGGCTCCCCCGCCGCGTCGAGCACGTGGGCGACGTGGTTCACGATGGGCAGCCCGATCGGCGGCGACGTCTGCCACTCGCCGGTGCACTCGTGCCCGACCATCGACACTGTGCACTCGGTCGGCCCGTACCCGTTGAAGAACCGCCGTCCCTTGTTCCAGCGGTTGACCAGCTCTCCGGGGTAGGCTTCGAGGCCCACGAATACGCTGCGCAGCTCGGGCAGCTCGGCCGGTTCGAGCAGGGTCATGACGCTCGGCGGCAGGTCGGTGATGGTGACATGGTTACGGATCAGCAGGTCCTGCAGCCCGTCGATGTCCAGGCGCTCGTCGTCGGTGGCCAGGTAGAGCCGGCAGCCGGAGAGCAGGGGGGTGAAGATCTCGAAAACCGACACGTCGAATGTCGCGGCCGCGAAGCCCAGCAGGCAGTCGTCGTCGGTCACCTCGAACTGTTCCTGCATGGCCGCGACGAAGTTGACGACCGAGTGGTGTTCGATGACGACGCCTTTGGGTGTGCCGGTGCTGCCGGAGGTGAACAGTACGTAAGCGGGGTCGTGGGGCCCGGCCGACGGAGGCAGCGCACCGGCCGGCGCGGCGGCCTGAGCCCCGTTGAGGCGGATCACGGGAACATCGGTGTCGGGCAGGTTCTCGCCGGCCAGCGCCATGGTCACGATCGCTACCGGCTCGGCGTCATCCAGAATCGTGGCCAGCCGGGCCGACGGGTGGGCCGGGTCGAGCGGCACATAGGCTGCGCCCGCCTTCATGGCGGCGAGCATGGCCACGACAAGTTCCACGCGCCGTGGCAGGCACAGCGCCACCAGCTTCCCGGGTTCGGCCCCGGCGTCGCGCAGCCGGTGGGCCAACTCGTCGGCGCGCCGGTCGAGTTCGGCGTAGGTGAGCGTCTCACCGGCGGCGGTCACCGCGACCGCGCCCGCCCGCCGCTGCACCTGGGCGGCGAACAGCTCGGGCACCGTGCCCTCGGGCGCCGGCCGGACCGGGCCGTTCCAGCGCTCGAGCATCTCGCGGCGCTCCGTGGCATCCAGCAGCGGGATCTGGGCCAGGGCAAGGTCAGGGTTGGCGACCACGGCACGCAGCATCAGCTCGTACCGGGTCATCAGATCGTCCACTGTGGCCTCATCGAACAGATCGGTGGCGTACCGGGCGATGAGCTCGGTGCCCACGGCTCGCTCGGTCAGCTCCCAGGCGATGTCGTAGCGGCACGTTCCGTTGGCGGCCGAGAGGCGCTCGGTGACTAGCCCGGGTAGCGAGAATTCCTGTTCGGCGTTCTGGAACGCGAAGACGTGCTGGAACACCGGCGAGCGGGACGGGTCACGGTCCGCGCCCACGGCCTCGACCAGCCTGGTGATCGGGAGCGCGCCATGCGCGAACGCTTCCAGGGCACGCTCCTGCACCCGGGCGGCCAGGGTCCGGAAGGTCGGTGCTCCGGAGAGATCGACGCGCAGCACGAGCATGTTGAGGAAATAGCCGACGAGCGGTTCGACCTCGGTGAAGTCGCGGTTGGCAGTGGGCTGGCCGATTACCACGTCTTCGGAGCCGGTATAGCGGTGCAGCAGCGCTACGTAGACAGCGGTGTAGATCACGTTCGTCGTCGTGTGCAGTGCGCGGGCCACCGCGGCGACCTCGCTCTGAGCCACACTGAGCGTGCGATAGCGGGATCCGCCCTTGAAGGATTGCACCGGGGGGCGGGGATGATCGGTCGGGAAGTCCAGCACCGGCAGGCCGTTCAGCCGCTCGCGCCAGAACCGCGTCAGTTCGTCGAGGTTGCCGTCGGCCAGCCAGTCGCGCAGCCAGAGCACGTAGTCGCCGAACTCCAGGTTCTTCTCGGCGAAGGCCGGCTCGACGCCGGACATCAGCGCCGTGTAGGCCGCCGTCAGCTCGGCGAAGACGATTCCCCAGGACCAGCCGTCGACGACGACATGGTGCGCCACATAGACGAAATGGTGGTCGTCCGTGTCGGTCCGCAGCAGCGCGGCCCGCCACAACGGCGCCCGCTCGAGGTCGAAGACCTGACGGCCGAGTTGGGCGGTGTGCTCATCGGCCGCCACCCGTCGGTGCTCCGCGGTCGCCCCCGGCATGTCGATGACCGGGATCTCCACCGGTACGCTCGCCTGCGTACGCTGCTCCGGTCCGTCCGGGCCGTCGGCGATCGACGTACGCAACATGTCGTGCCGGGCGACCACGAGGCCCATGGCGCGGCGCCAGGTGTCGACGTCGAGCGGCCCGGTCAGCCGTACGCGCACAACGAGGTTGTAGGTAGGTTGGTCGGGGTTGAACCGGCCGACGATCCAGAGCGACGCCTGACCCTCGGAGAGCGGGATGGTGGCGCCGCGCTCCCGTCGTGTCGGGACCGGCCCGGGACCCGTCGTCGCAGCCTCCTCGCGCAGGAGGGCCAGAAGTTCAGCCCGGCGCTCGCCGGGCAGCCGGGCCAAACGCTTGGCGAGTTCGCTCATTGCTGACCTCCCAGTGCAGCGATGGTGGTGGCGGTGGGCAGTTCCGCCAATTGGTCGAGGGCCAAACCGAGGACTGCTATGCCGCGGACGAAGTCGTCGAGAACGATGTGCTCGGCGGCGGAGTGGTCGAGCCGACTGTCGCCTGGGCCGTAGGCGGCCATCGGCACGTCCCAGACCTCGGCCAGCATGTTCATGTCGGAGGTGGCCGTCTTCAGCTTGTGCCGGGGTTCGCCGCCGGCCCGGCGGATGCTCGCGGTGAGCGCGCGGACGACCGGGTCGCGCCGATCGGTCCGCGCGGCCGCCATCATGCCCCGGACCTCAATGTCGCCACCCCGGGCCGCCGCGCGCAGCCGCTCGAGCAGGTCGGCAGTGTCGAAGCCGGGCGGCAGGCGGTAGCCGATGTCTAGCGACGCCTCGGCCAGGTCGCCGGTCATCGACGTCAGCGTGGCGGCCGGCCGGTCGAAGGCGGCGTGGCTGGCGCCCGGGCCTAACGAGGCCGTCGCGTGGGCCCAGAAGGCGGCGGCCGCCTCGGTGGCCTTCTCGGCCGGGTTGGTGGGGTGGGTAGCCGGGCGCCGGACGCGATAGCGCAGTTCGAGGATGCCCTTGTAGCCCAGGACGACGTTCGACCAGCCGCTCGGCTCGCCGATCAGCACGGCGTCGGGGCGGTGCATCGTACGGCGCAGGTGCTCGGCGCCGCGCGATCCGGGCACCTCCTCCTCGATCGCCCCGGCCACCTCCAGCCGCCCGGGGAAGGCGGGCCGGCCGGCCGCGGCGAGCAGCATCGCGGCCAGGGACCCCTTCGCGTCCACCGCCCCCCGGCCGGCCAGCCGGTCGCTGGACAGCCGCACCGGGATCGGATCGTCCACAGTGTCCAGATGGCTGAGCAGCAGCACGGTGGGTCCGTCTCCGGTGCCGGTGCTCGCCCGGAAGTTGCCGACCTCGTCGACGTACGCGTCCATCCCAAGCACCCGGGCCGCACCGGTCAGGAACCGGGCCAGCTCGCCCTCGTGGCCGGATGGCGACGGGATGAGCAGCATCCGGTGTAGCAGCTCGACCTCGGCTGGCATCGTCATGACAGCGCCGCCGCCCGGTGGCCGAGCGTTGCCCGGGTGCCCGCGCCGGCCAGCGCGGCGGTGACCGGCCCGGAGCAGCGGCCGTCGGCGATGCGGACATCACCTACGCCGCCGAGCAGCGCCTCCCGGGCGGCGATGAGTTTCAGCGCCATGCCGCCGCCCACGCCCGGCGCGGCCGGACCCGTGCGGTCCAGCTCGGCGGCCGCCAGGACCGTGCTCTCGTCGGCGGGATCGCGCAACAGGCCCGACGCCCCGGTGAGGAACACCAGACACGCGGCGCTCAGCGCGGCGGCGACGGCGGCCGCCATCCGGTCCGCGTTGACGTTCAGCGGAGCGCCGTCGCCGCCGCGGGCGGGCGGCGACAGCACCGGCACCAGTTCCTGGCCGAGCAGCACCCGCAACAACCCGGCGTCGACGGCCTGCACGGTGCCCGCGTGATTGTCCCGGATCAGGAGGCGCCGCCCGTCCACCAGCGCGTGCTGTACCGCCTTGCGCCGGGCCGTCACCAGGTCCGCGTCCAGGCCGGTGAGGCCGACCGCGCGGACGCCGACGCGGGAGAGCGCCGCGACCAGACCCGGCTTGACCGAGCCGGCCAGCGCGAGCGTGACCACCTCGAGCGTCGGTCCATCCGTGTACCGGCTGGGCACCCCGTCTGGAGCGACCTGGACGCGCTGCGGGACACCGAGGCGGGCGGCCAGCCGCTCGATCTCGCCGGATCCACCGTGGACGAGCACCACCCGCCAGCCGTGCCGGATCAGTCCCGCGACATCGCGGCACACCGCGTCGGCGTCCACCGCTTCGTGGCCGCCGCAC
Source organism: Micromonosporaceae bacterium (assembly GCA_050264675.1). Taxonomy (GTDB): domain Bacteria; phylum Actinomycetota; class Actinomycetes; order Mycobacteriales; family Micromonosporaceae; genus JBLNGJ01. Next base: position 5,494 of record JBLNGJ010000293.1, on the reverse strand, counting down.
TTGACCACCAGGGTCGGTCCCACTCGCGCCTGCCTCCCCTCGGCCGTCACAGCGGGTGCAGGCCGGTGAAGCCCAGCCCGGTCCGCTCCGGCCAGCCCATTCGGACGTTCATCGATTGCACGGCGGCGCCGGCACCGCCCTTGACCAAGTTGTCCAGGGCCGCGACCGCAAGCACCCGGCCGCCGCCGGGGTCGAGCACGAACCCGACATCACAGAAGTTGGAACCGAGCAGGATCTTCGGCTCGGGCAGCCGGTACATGCCCCGGCGGTGGGCCACGACGCGGACGAACGGCTCGTCGGTGTAGCGCTCCCGGTACCGGGCCCGGATCTCGGCCTCGGTCACCCGGCGGGTGAGCCGGGCGCGGCACAGGACCTGGACGCCGCGTACCGCCTCCACGCCGGTGGCCGTCATCGTCGGCCGGACGCCGCAGTGCGCGGCGATCTCGGCCTCGTGGCGGTGCCCGCCGGTGGCGAAGATCCGCATGGCCCCACTGCGTTCGGCGTGCAGGTTCTGCGGACCGGCCATCGCGCCGGAGCCGCTAGAGCCGGATCGGGCGTCGACGTCCACCTCATCGAGCAGACCGCCCTCGGCCAGCGGCAGCAGCGCGAGCACGGCGGCGGCGGCCATGCAGCCCGGTACGGAGATGCGGTCGGCCGTCCGCAGCCGGTCGCGGGCCAGCTCCGGGCAGCCGGTGACGAACTCACCGAGCATCTGCGGTGCCCGGTGCGGTACGCCGTAGTAGCGCTCGTACACGGTCGGGTCGGCCAGTCGGAAGTCGCCGGAGAGGTCGATGACCGTCTTGGCGCATCTGGCCAGCCTGGGCAGGATGCCCATGGTCTCCCGGTGCGGGGTGGCCAGCATCAGGATGTCCAGGTCGACCAGCCCGTACTCCGAGCAGAACCGCAGATCGGTCCCGCCGCGCAGGTTGGGGTGGACGCTGTCCACCCGCCGGCCGGGAAACCGGGTGGACATCGCGGCGGCGACCTCGACCTGCGGATGCCCGAGCAACAGCCGCAGCAGTTCACCGCCGAGGTAGCCCGACGCGCCGACCACGCCGACGGCGGTCATCTTGCCGCCTCCGCGGAAAAGAGCGCGTCGGCGGTCATCTTGCCGCCGCTTGGTAGCGGCCGAGCACGTGGTCGACGATCCGCTCGGCCACGTCGACCCGGTTGCCGTGCGCCCGCTGAGCGCCGGCGAACTCGACGTTGTGGTTGACCTCGAGCACCATGAGCGCACCGGCCCGGTCCTCCACGAGGTCGACGCCGGCGAGGTCCGCGTCGACCGCCCGGGCCGCCGCCGTGGCCAGCTTGGCCAGCTCCGGCGTGAGCGGGCAGGGCTGGCTGTCGGCGCCTAGGGCCACGTTGCACCGCCAGTCGTCGGCGACCCGGTAGGACGCCGCCACCGGTTGACCGCCGACGACCACGACGCGGATGTCCCGGTCGGGCTTGTCCACGTACTCCTGCAGGTAGATCAGATGATGTTGCGGTGACGGCAGCGCCTCGCAGTGTTCCAATACGGCCCTGGCCGCGTCCGGTTCGCGGACCAGGCTGACCCGCTTGCCCCAGGACCCCGCGAGCGGCTTGATTACCGCGGGATAGCCGAGGTCGGCCAGTTCGGCCAGGGCCGCCTGCGGGGTCAGGGCGATGACGGTACGCGGGGTCGGGACACCCGCCCGGCGCAGTGCCAGCGACGTGTCCCACTTGTCGCCGCATACCTCGGTCGTGGTGGCCGAGTTGAGCACCAGTGTGCCGGCACTCTCCAGCGAGACCGCGGCGTACCGGGCGCGGGTGGCGGAGATCTCCCGGTTCAGCACCAACCTCCACAGTGGTTCGCCGGCGTGCAGGGCGAATCGCAGTTCGCGGGCGTCGACCTGGTGCACCGGCACGCCTCGCCGGTCGAACGCGGCCAGGATGCGCTTCTCCTCGAACCGGATCCGCGACGCCAACAGCGCGATCCCGCACTCCGCCACTGCCGCACTCACTCGCCCCAGTCCTCCTCGGGATCGGGCGCCAGCGCCAGGGCGAGCGGGTCGAGCGCGATGACCTCGAGCTCGACCCGGCAGTCGGGGCACTCGAGCAGCTCACTGAGGCGTACATCGTCTGGAGTCCGGACCTCGACCGGGCTCTCGCATTCGGGACAGGTGGTGACCATGGGCCTCTCCTCCTCGACGGCTCTGCGGACTAGACAGCTCTGCGGACTAGACGGTCTTGCGGACGGCGGCGACGACCGCGTCGCCGGTGATGCCGTAGTGGGCGGTCAGGTAGTCCGAGTCGCCGACGGTGGCGGCGAACGTGTCGGGGATCCCGACCCGGACCACCCGCACGGGTTGGTGCTCGGCCAGCACCTCGGCCACGGCGCCGCCGAGCCCGCCGCACCGCCAGTGCTCCTCGACGGTGACGACGAGCGAGGCACCGGCAGCGTGCTCACACAGGGCCGCCACGTCGAGCGGCTTGACCGTGTGCATGTTGAGAACGCCAGCCGAGATTCCTTCGCCGGCCAGGGCGGCGGCGGCGGCGAGCGCGGCGTGCACCGGATGTGGCCCGCAGCACACCAGCAGGACGTCGGCGCCCGTCCGCAGTACCTGGCCGAACCCGATGCGAGGCGGTTCGGCGCCGGCCGGCAGCGCCGGTGTGACCTTGCGGCCCAACCTCAGGTAGAGCGGCCCGGGCAGGTCGGCCGCCTGCTCGACGGCCAGCTCGGCCGCGGTCGCGTCGCCCGGCACGACGACGGTCATGTTGGGCAGCATCCGCATCGCCGCGATGTCTTCCAGCGCGTGATGGGTCGGGCCGAGATGACCGGCCGACAGCCCGCTGTGCGTCGCGGCGATCCGGACCGGCAGCGCGTTGTACGCGATGTCAATCTTGACTGCCTCGGCCGCTCGGCTCACCGCGAATGCCGCCATCGTGTGCACGAACGGGGTGAAGCCACCGGCGGCGAGCCCGGCGGCGGCGCCCATCAGGTTGTGTTCGGCGATGCCGAGGTTGACGTACCGGCTCGCCGCTGGGCCGAGGTCGACGCCGTTGAACAGCCCGGTGTCGGTGTCCAGGCAGATCAGGCGGGGATCGCCGGGCAGCAGCGCGAGCAGCCGGTCGCGGTAGGCCGTACGGGTCGAGCGCGGGCCTAGCGTGTCAGTCACAACCCGGCTCCCGTCTCGCCCGCGACAGGGCGACCGATGCACGGGCGTGCTGGCGCTCCGACAGTTTGACGAAGTGGCTCTGCACCTGGCCGGCCAGGAACGGCACGCCGGCGCCCTTCGTGGGGTGTGCGATCAGCACGCTCGGCCGGCCCGGTTGCCCGGGGCCGGCCGACAGCGCGCCGACCAGCGCGCCGAGGTCGTGCCCGGGGCAGTCGTGGACCGCCCAGCCGAACGATCGCCAGCGCTCAGCCAGTGGTTCCAGCGGGCAGACCTCCTCGGTCGTGCCGGTGATCTGCAGGCCGTTGCGATCGACGACGGCGACAAGGTTGTCCAGGCGCTGTGCCGAGGCGCCCATGGCGGCCTCCCAGACCGACCCCTCCTGCAGCTCGCCGTCGCCCAGGACAACGAACGTACGGTTGGCCCGCCGGGCCAGCCGGGCGGCCAGCGCGAAGCCGACGCCCAGCGCGAGCCCGTGGCCGAGGGAACCGGTGGGCAGCTCGACGCCGGGCACCGAGCGGACCGGATGCCCCATCAGCCGGCTGCCGACGGTGCCGAAGTCGGCCAGTGCGGCCGGGTCGAGGAAGCCGCGTTCGGCCAGGGTCGCGTACAGTCCGACCGCGGCGTGGCCCTTGCTGAGTAGGAAGATGTCGCGTTCGGGATCGTCGGGCCACGCAGGGTCGACCCGCAGGACCGAGAAGTAGAGCGCGGTCAGGATCTCCACGAGGGAGAGCGATCCGCCGAGGTGACCGCCCTCGGTGCCGGCGCAGATGTCGACGATGTGGGCGCGGATCCGGGCCGCGTGCTCAGACAGGACGGCCGGGCCCACCGCGGTCGCGGTCATTGAACGGCCAGCATGCGGACGAGGTCCAGGTGTTGCCAGATCTTCTCGAACCCGTCGGCGTAGCGCTGCAGCAGCGGTCCCGATCCGGGATGCAGATGATCCTTGGCGATGACCAGCGAGTCGGCGATGACTCGGGACGTCGTCGGATACTCGCCGGACGGCGTGAGCTCGCACATGGACTTCTGCTCGGGTAGCGGTACGCGCTGGTATTGCCCGACCGGTACGCCCTCGGCCCGCAGCAGCCGGCGCAGCACATCTCGCAGCGTCGCGGCCGTTACGCCGGCCAGCCCGAAGGCGGACCGGTCGAACCGCAGGCGCAGCACGTGCCAGGCGTGCGTACGGTCGGCCGGCACGGTCGGCACCTGGATGCCAGGCAGCGTCGCCAACCGCTCGAGGAACGCGGCGACGTTGGCCTGCCGCTGCTTCTCGTACTCGTCGAAGCGGTCGAGTTGCGAGGCGGCGAAGGCGGCCTGCACCGGGTTGAGTTTGGCGTTCCAGCCGAGGCTCTGGCACAGGTAGTCACGCGGGCGGTCTGGATGTACGACCTCGCCGAACTGCCGCGCCCGGCGGACCCGCTCGGCCAGGTCGTCTTCGTCGGTGGTCACCAGGCCGCCCTCGCCACAGGTGGGCAGGTTCTTGGTCACCTGAATGCTGAACGCACCGATCCGCCCGAGCCCGCCGACCGGGCGGCCATGCAGCGTCGCGCCGTGCGCCTGGGCGGCGTCCTCCACCACGGCGAGTCCGTGCCGGCGAGCCAGCCCATCGAGCGCGTCCATGTCCGCGGGCAGGCCGTGCAGGTGGACCGCCATGATGGCCGCCGTCCGCGGCGTGATCCGCCGGGCGACGTCGTCTGGGTCCAGGTTGAACGAGACCGGGTCGATGTCCACGAAGACCGGCGTGGCGCCCTGGTGCACCGGGCCGAGCGCGGAGGCGATGAAGCTGAGCGCGGGCACGATCACCTCGTCGCCGGGCCCGATGCCCAGTGCGGCGATGGCCAGCGAGAGGGCGGTGGTGCCGTTGGAGACACCGACGCAGTGCGCGACCTCCACCCGGGAGGCCCAACGCCGTTCCAGATCCGGTATGGCGGTCTCGCCGCGGGAGTTGGCGACGAGGGCGTCGGAGTCGAGCACCCGCAGCACCGCGGCGCGGTCGGCGTCAGTGACGATCGGCCATTGAACGCCTCGCATGCTTCGCGGCACCGCGGGTGCGCCCCCGAACACGGCCAGCCGGCTCATCGCTTCGCCTCCATCCGTTGCACGTCTTGGAGGCTAAGGCGGGCGGCGCGTCCGACACGTCCGTCTGGTAATGACGTTCGCGTAAGCGGACCGACGAAGGCGGGCCCCGCGCGTCTGTAGCATCGGAGCCCGAACCGTTCTTACCTGGACGGGCTACATCTCCACCACTGTGGATGGTGGGAGGCGCGATGCTGGGGAGCCGACCCGGTCGGGTCGGCTCCCGTAGTCGTTCGGCGGAGTCAGCCCCGCACCGGCTCGGCGGTCCTTGCGATCGTGTCGTC
>JBLNGJ010000292.1:0-6566 GCA_050264675.1 Micromonosporaceae bacterium | reverse complement strand
ACGACGACCTCGAGGTCGAGATCTGGGCGCAGCTCACCGCGGGCCATGCCGCGCCGCAACACCTGGCGCATCAGCTCCCGGCGCGGCTCGATGATCGCCTGATAGCACAGCTGCAGGCTCGGACTGCGCTTCAGCTCGGAGATCAGGCACGGCAGGATATGCGTGGTCTGCCCGGACGCGCTCGCGCCGACCGGCTGCAGCAGCGTGATCAGGTCTTCGCGTACGGAGACGCCGGCGATCTCGGGCGGCGGACCTTTCAGTGTGGCGATCGCGTCGATCAGCAGCGCCTCCTTGTTGGACCACCGCCGGTAGATGGTCGCCTTGCCCACGCCGGCGCGGGTGGCCACCGCCTCGATGGAGAGCGCCTCGGCGGTCGTGCCGCCGGCGAGCAGGTCGAGCACGGCGTCGATGATGGCGCCGTCGACCCGGGCACTGCGCGGCCGACCGGGAGCCTTGCGCTCCTGGTCGGCCGCATCGCCGCTCACGACCGCATCGCCGCTGACAGTTGCGGTGCTCGTGCCGTCGCCGGTCCCGGCCTGGGTCGTGCTCACCGCCGCTCGGCCAGCTCTGGCTCGGTCGCGGCGTCACCGGTTGGCGCGGTCTCCGGGCCATGCGGGGCCGACCGGCTCGGCAGCCAGGCCAGCACGACCGCGACGCCGAGCAGGGCCACCAACGCGGAGCCGAGGGCGGCCCAGTGCATGGCGGTGACGAAGGCCTGGTTCGCCGCGTCGATCAGCGCGGCGCCCGCGGCGCCGATGCGCGGAGCCACCCCGTACGCCCCCGAGATCGACTCGGTCGCGGCATCGTGGATCCGGCCGGCCGGAAGAGTGGCGACCTCAGCACTCATCTGGCTGCGGTAGACGGCCGAGAGCACCGAACCCAGCACGGCGATGCCGAGCGCGCCGCCGACCTGGCGCACCGTGTTGTTCACGGCCGAGGCGACGCCGGCCTTCTCCCGTGGCAGCGTCGACATGATCGACTCAGTGGCGGGCGGCATCACGTTGGCCATCCCGGCGCCCTGGACGAAGGCGAACGCGCCGAGCACCCAGATCGGCGTATCGGTGTCGAGCAGGACGAAGCCGCCGAGGGCGAGCGCAACCAGGCCCAGGCCGACCGCGCAGACGCGCTTGGGCCCGAACCGGCGCACCATGGCGGCGCTCTGCGGCGAGAAGATCAGCTGGGCCGCGGCGAACGGGGTCATCAGGGCACCCGCCTGCAGCGGCGAGTAGCCGCGCACCAGCTGCAGGTAGAACGAGAGGAAGAAAAGCGTGCCCATGGCCGCGAAGAAGACCAGGCCGATCGAGGCGACGGCGGCCGAGAAGCGTGGGTCGCGGAAGAGCCGTACGTCCAGTGACGGGTGGTTGCTGCGCCGCTCGTATGCGATGAAGATGCCCAGCACGACCAGGCCGGCCAGCATGGTGCCCCACGATTCGACCGCGCCGAAGGAGTGCTCGCCGCCGCGGATGATGCCGTAGACCAGCAGCACCAGGCCGAGGATCGACAGCACCACGCCGACCAGGTCGAGCCGGCCCGGGCGGGGGTCGCGGGACTCCGGCACGATGGCCAGGATCGCGATGATTCCAATGAGGACGATCGGCAGGTTGATCAGGAAGACCGAACCCCACCAGAACCGCTCTAGCAGCGCGCCGCCGACGACTGGGCCGATCGCCACCGCCAGGCCGACCGAGCCGGCCCAGACGCCGATGGCCCGGGCCCGCTCACGCGGGTCGAAGACGTTGGAGATGATCGAAAGGGTCGACGGCATGACCGCCGCGCCGCCGATGCCCATCAACGCCCGGGCCGCGATGAGCTGCGCCGGGGTCTGCGCGTACGCGGAGGCGAGCGAGGCCAGGCCGAAGAGCAGCAGGCCGAAGAGCAGCATGCGCCGCCGGCCCGATCGGTCGCCGACGACTCCCCAGGTGAACAGCAGGCCGGCGAAGACCAGGGTGTACGAGTTGATCGCCCACTCCAGCTCGGTCTGCGTCGCACCAAGCCCGAGGACCGGATCGGCGATGGTGCGTAGCGCGACGTTGAGAACCGTGTTGTCGAGAACGACCACGAGCAGGCTGACCACGAGAACCCCGAGGATCGCCCAGCGCCGTGGATGCCCGGTGTTGGCTGGTGGCTGCATGCCACGCCCCCCACATGTGTCCGGTCCGGCCCCGCTACCGACGGAGGCCGAAGAATCGAAACGGTACGGTGTCGTAAACGTGGCCACGCTACGCGTGCGGGCCGACGATACGACACCGTTTCGTTTCGAAAGTGAGGACGGTCACAGATCCCGCCGCCCCGCTGCCTGGTCGCATTCGCCGGTGGCCGCTCAACCGGCCTTAACCCGCCGGATGCGCCGGCTCCGGCCTAACGGTCCGGCATTCCCGGGTACCAGGGACCGGGTCGGCGGCTGTCCGCGGTCAGTCCGAACGCCGTCGCGAGCAGCACCACGGCGAGCGTCGCCGTGCCCAACAGAATCGCCATCATGGCCGCAACCTCTCCTGAGCTGGTGGGTTTCGGCCGGTGCGCACCGGATCCATAGACCAGTCTCAGGGTCGGCGACCGCGCCGCCCAGTGGCAGTGATGCCATCACCCCTCGATTTTCTGCCAACATCGTCCTAGACTTACCGGATGCTGCGCCGTGTTGCCGTCGCCGTGCTGAACCGGGTCTCGCCGTTCGAGCTGGGCGTGCTCTGCGAAGTGTTCGGCAGCGACCGCTCCGATGACGGCTTTCCCACGTACGAGTTCGCGATCTGCTCACCGGACGGGCGAGCGGTGCGCAGCTCCGCCGGGTTCGACATCTCACCCCACGCCGACCTGGCCCCGCTGGAGGCGGCTGACCTCGTCGCCGTGCCCGCGCACCCGTTCGACGCGCCGATACCGGCCGCGCTCGGTGCGGCCCTGCGCCGGGCCGCCGATCGGGGCGCGCTGGTGCTCAGCCTCTGCTCGGGTGCGTTCGTGCTCGGCGAGGCCGGGCTGCTCGACGGCCGCCGGTGCACCACCCACTGGCGGTACGCGCCCGAGCTGGCTCGCCGCTTCCCCGGCGCCGACGTGCACCTCAACGCCCTCTACGTCGAGGATGGGCCGGTCCTGACCAGTGCCGGCACCGCGGCTGGCATCGACCTTTGTCTTCATCTGATCCGCCGGGAGCACGGTTCCGCGATCGCCACCAAGCTGGCCCGGCGCATGGTCGTGCCGCCCCAGCGTTCCGGCGGGCAGGCCCAGTATGTCGAGACGCCGCTGCCCCGGATCAACAATGCCGCCACCCTCGAGCCGCTGTTGACCTGGCTCGAGTCGAACCTGCACCAGACCTCCACTGTGGACGACCTGGCCCGGCGGGTGCACATGGCTCCGCGGACGTTCGCCCGCCGGTTCCGGGCCGAGACCGGCACCACCCCGCACGACTGGGTCACCGCCCAGCGGGTGCTGTTGGCCCGACGCCTGCTCGAGGACACCGACCTGAGCGTGGACGCGGTGGCCGGACGCACCGGCTTCGGCGACGCGGCGGCGCTACGGCACCACTTCACCCGGCGGGTCGGCGCGACGCCGTACACCTACCGCTCCACCTTCCGCGCTCGCGCCACCTGAGCCTCCCCCGACGAAGCAGGGGCACCGTATTAACGCCTAGGCGTTAATACGGTGCCCCTGCTTGCACGGTCGGTCAGGCGGCGGCGATTTGGCGCAGGTCGGCCCGGAAGAGCACGGCCTGGTGCGGTGAGCCGGCGTTGAGCACCAGGCCGGCCAGGTCGAGCTCGCACATCATGTCGAACAGCTCCGGACCCTCGGCCAGGACCAGGGCGGCATTGGCGCGGGGACCGGGCGGCAAGCGGTCGAGGAACTCCTCGGCCCGGTCCGGACCGGTGAAGCCGACCGCGAGGGTGCCGTCGACGCTGGGCACGCGGATCTCGATCAGCGCGTTCTCGGCCCGGTCGAGCAGCAGCTGGTAGGCCCGGTGGGCGCGCAGCTCCCGGGCCGGTGGCGGGCCGCCGTTGCGCGCGGCGAGGGCGCGTTCCGCGGCGACCGCGGCCGCCCAGTGTCCGGCGATCTCGAAACCACCGGCGGCGATGTACCACTGGTGGTCCGGCGGCGAGGCCGGGTTGACCACGAGCGACGTGAGGCCGGGATCCAGTGTCGTCATGAGCCGCCCGCCGGCGACCGGGCCGCCATAGGGACCGATCGGCTGGCCTTCGGCGCGCAGCGCCGACTCCCGATCGGTGAAGACCGTGAGCACCCCGTTCGGCGGCACGCCCGGGAAGGCGAGTGTCTGATGGAAAACGGTCTGCCGGAGGAAGCGGTCGGCATACCGGATGGGCACGTACCAGTCGTCATGCTCAGCCAGCGAGCGCATGACCCGATCGATATCGGCCTGGGTCGCCGGCGACCGTTGGGCGAAGTCGGCCAGTGCCCGCCGCAGCACGGACGGCGCTGTATCGACCCCCCAGGTCATGGCGCGATCCTCTCCGGTGGGAGCGACTCCGCGCAACCCACCGCTTACGCAACGCTGACCAAAGCGGAACTTTGAATCACCACGGCGCGCTCAGTCGTCGCTGGGGTTGACTGGCTAGGTCCCGTTCCCGGGTTGCCTCGACGGCCTGCCGCAGGGCCCGGTTGACCGTGTCTGGTGCGGCCGATATGCCTGGCTGATCTCAGGCGTCGATCAGCTGCATCACGTCGTCGGAGACGTCGAAGTTCGCGTAGACGTTCTGCACGTCGTCGCTGTCCTCGATCGCGTCGATGAGCCGGAAGATGCGCCGGGCGCCGTCTTCGTCGAGGGCGACGTTGACGCTGGGCACGAACGACGACTCGGCCGATTCGTAGTCGATGCCGGCCTGCTGCAGGGCGGTACGCACGGCGACCAGGTCACCCGGCTCGCTGACCACCTCGAACGCCTCACCGAGGTCGTTGACCTCCTCGGCGCCGGCGTCCAGCACCGCCCCCACCACGTCATCCTCGCCCAGCGAGTCGGTCTTGGGCACGATGACCACGCCCTTGCGGGAGAACATGTACGCGACCGAGCCGGCGTCGGCGAGCGAGCCGCCGTTGCGGGTGAGCGCAGTGCGCACGTCGGTGGCGGCGCGGTTGCGGTTGTCGGTGAGGCACTCGATGAGCAGGGCCACGCCGTTGGGCCCGTACCCCTCGTACATCACGGTCTGGTAGTCGGCGCCGCCGGCCTCCTGGCCGGAGCCGCGCTTGACCGCCCGGTCGATGTTGTCGTTGGGCACCGAGTTCTTCTTCGCCTTCTGGATGGCGTCGAAGAGGGTCGGGTTGCCGGCCGGGTCACCGCCGCCGACGCGGGCGGCGACCTCGACGTTCTTGATCAGCCGGGCGAAGAGCTTGCCCCGCTTGGCGTCCACGACCGCCTTCTTGTGCTTCGTCGTGGCCCACTTGGAGTGCCCGGACATGGTCAACCTCCGCCGTCGTCGTGCTCCCCGCGCGCCATCTCCACGAAGAACCGGTGCACACGAAGATCGCCGGTGAGCTCAGGATGGAAGGCGGTCGCGAGCAGGTTTCGCTGCCGCACCGCAACAATCCTACCGGCGGCGGCGCCGGCCGCGACGCGGCCCAGCACGGTGACGCCGGGGCCCACCCGCTCCACCCACGGCGCCCGGATGAAGACGGCGTGGAAATCCTCACCCTCGATCCCGTCGATGCGCACCGGCGCCTCGAACGAGTCGACCTGGCGCCCGAACGCGTTGCGCCGCACGCTCATCTCGATGCCGCCGAAGGACTGCTGGTCCGGGCGGCCGTCGAGCACCTCGTCGGCAAGCATGATCATGCCCGCGCACGACCCGTACCCGGGCATGCCCTCGGCGATCCGCTTGCGCACCGGCTCGAGCAGCCCGAACTCGATGGCGAGCAGGCTCATCGTGGTGGACTCACCGCCTGGCACCACGAGCGCGTCGACGTCGTCGAGCTCGGCCGGGCGGCGCACCGGTCGGCCGACCGCGCCGGTCTGGGCCAGCGCGGCCAGGTGCTCGCGCACGTCACCTTGCAGGGCCAGGACGCCGATGGTGAGCGGACGGGCCATGGTGGACGGTCGCTACCAACCGCGGTCGGCCAGGCGGTGCGGCACCGGGATGTCGCCGACGTTGATGCCGACCATCGCCTCGCCCAGGCCCCGGGAGACCTTGGCGATCACATCCGGGTCGTCGTAGAACGTGGTGGCCTTGACGATGGCCGCGGCCCGGCGGGCCGGGTCGCCGGACTTGAAGATGCCCGAGCCCACGAAGACGCCTTCCGCGCCGAGCTGCATCATCATGGCCGCGTCGGCCGGGCTGGCGATGCCGCCCGCGGTGAACAGCACCACTGGCAGCTTGCCCGTCTCGGCGACCTCCTTGACCAGCTCGTAAGGCGCCTGCAGCTCCTTGGCCGCGACGAAGAGCTCGTCCGGGCTCATCGCGCCCAACCGGCGGATCTCGGCCCGGATGGCCCGCATGTGGGTGGTCGCGTTGGAGACGTCGCCGGTGCCGGCCTCCCCTTTGGACCGGATCATCGCGGCACCCTCGGTCAGCCGGCGCAGCGCCTCGCCGAGGTTGGTGGCACCGCAGACGAAGGGCACCGTGAACGCCCACTTG
>JBLNGJ010000291.1:0-2991 GCA_050264675.1 Micromonosporaceae bacterium | reverse complement strand
GGCGCCGGCGAGCTCGGCGAGCCGGGTAGCCGCCGCACCCACCGGCACCGGCCAGACGGCGTGGGTGCGTCCCATGTGGTCGGTATCGGTCACGGCTGGCGCACCGGCCGCCTCGACGGCTTCGCGCAACGCGGTTCCCAGCGCCTGGTCGGGCGCGGTCTGCAGCAGCAGCACCGGCGAGAGCAGATGCCTGACCGCCTGCGCCAACGCCACCCGCTCGCGCACCTTCTCGATGAAGACCTCTTCGTTGCGGATGATCAGACCGGGCTCATCGGCGCGGGTGGAGATCTGATCGGTATCGACCATCGCGAAGAGGCCGTGCATGGCCTCGTCGGGCCGCCCGGGCTCGCTGATGCGGTAGAGCGCGAGCACATTCTCGGCCGGCGCGTAGCTGCCATCCGCCCGCTGGCGGGCGAGGCGCTCGGCCGCGGCTGGCAGGGCGGACGCGAAGTCCGAGCCGGCGCTCGGCGGCGCGCGATGCGGCATCTCGATGGCGAGCGCGCTCTCCGGGTTGGCCGTGATGATCCGGGTGATCTCGGACTCGTCGGGGAACTCGTCGTAGTTCTGGGCACCGGTTCCCCCGGTCGAGATCCAGGCCCGGACGATGGGATGCACGACGCTCATGGTGGCGAACCTAACTCACCGCATCGCCCATCGCACTGTACGCGTCAGGCGATCGGCGCCCGAGCGAGTGTCGGATACCCGGTGCCGGCCGGGGACGCCAGAATGGGCTGTCCCATCGATGCTGTCCGGGTGAGGGATGCGATGAGCGAGGACGCCACGAGTGAGGACGCCACGAGCGAAGACGCGACGAGCGAAGACGCGACGAGCGAAGACGCGGCGAGCGGTGGCCGCGGCCTGGACGTGCGGCTGAGCGCGCAGAGCGACCGGTTCGACCCCGACGACGAGAACTGGCTCACCCAAGAGGCCGACCTGCTCGCCGACCTGCGCCGCGAGGTCGGCGGCGTGCGTCGTGACCGGCAGGCCGCGCCCGGCGCCAAGGGCATGGTTGAGACGGTGATCATGGCTCTGGGGTCGGCCGGTGCGTTCAAGGCGGCGGTCGACTGCCTGCGAGCCTGGCTCTCCCGCGACCGGACCCGCCGCATCGAGCTCACCTGGAGCGTCGACGGGCATGAGGAGAAGATGGTGCTGCAGGGTACGGCGATCGACCAGGCCACCTTCGACCGCCTGGCCGAGCTGGTCCGCACCCGCGCCGCGGAGCACATGTGACCCGCGAACGCCGCTACCGGGCGCTGCTCGTCGGCAACTGGCACTACCCCGACGATCCGGCCAACCTGCCCGACCTCAAGGGGCCGGTCAACGACGTCTCCGGTCTGGCCCAGGCATTGGCCGACCCGGAGGTCGGGCTCTTCGCTCCGGCCGACATCACGATGCTCACCGAACGGGCCTCACACGAGATCGCCGCCGAGATGGAGGCGTTCTTCGCCGACGCCTCCCGCACCGACCTGCTCTTTGTCTACTACAGCGGTCATGGGCTCACCGCCGACGACGGGTCGCTGCTGCTGTGCGGGCGCAACGCGCGTACCGATCGCAAGCTCGCCACGACGGTCTCGGCCGAGACGGTCAACCGGATGATCCGCGGCTGCGCCGCAGCCGCGGTGGTCATCGTGCTCGACTGCTGCCACGCCGGCGCGTTCAAGTCCGGTGACCTCGCCGGCGAACTGGCCGGGCGGGGTCGGTTCGTGCTCACCGCGAGCCGGGCCCGCGATCGCGCACCCGACGCCGACCACGCCACCGGGCTGAGCCGCTTCACCGGCCACCTGCTGCGCGGGCTGCGGGGTGGGGCCGCGTCGGCCGGCGCGGACACCATCACGCTCTCCGACCTCTACCGGTACGTGCACCGGCAGATGACCTCCGACGGGCCGGTGATCCCGCAGCAGCGCTTCGACGGTGACGGTGAGGTGGCGATCGCCCGGCTCGCCGCGGTGCTGGCCGCGCCCGGCCATCCGGCCGAACCGCAGGCGCCGACGCTCTTCGTCTCCGAGCCGTTCATCGATGTCGGCGAGGTGTGGGCCGGCGACCTGCTCCCGGTTGAGCGGGTCACCGTCACCGCCCGGGGTGCCGGTGGCGCGGCCGCGGCGTGGACGGCGAGCGCCGAGGCCGACTGGGTGCGCGTGGCCACCGACGGAGCGCTGCTGTTGATCACCGTGGCGCCACGGGAGGGTGCGACCCGCGCCAACGTGACGGTGCGCAACGAGGTCACCGGCGAGACCCGGACGGTACGCGTCTCCGCCCGCCTGCGCCCGGCCACCCCGCCCCCACCCGAGCCCGCCTCATCGGCCGAGCCGGCCGCCGCCCCAGGCGCGCCCGCGTCGGGCGACGGCGACCTGCTCCAGGCTCCCTTCGGCGACCGCCGGCAGCCGACGACCGCCCCGCAGATCCCGGCGTCGCTGCTGCCCAGGACACCGCCGGGTCCGCCCGAGGATCTGCGCAAACGCATCTACGCCGGCTTCGACCAAGCCTGGCCATCCGGGCGGGTGGCGTCCACGGTGGAGGAGCTCGTCATCCGGCACCAGATGCGGGCAAGCGTGCTCTGGCCATCGGGCAAGCAGCGCCGCGACATCCGCGAACTGGGCGGCGTGCCACCGCCAGAGTCGTTGCTCGGCTTCGCCGACCCTGGCACCGGCACCGAGTGGATCGTGTTCACCGAACGAGCCGTCTACTGGGTGCGCAAAGGCGCCACGGTTGCGGTGCCGTACCGGGAGTTCATGCTGCGCAGCTTCCGGGTCATCGCCCCGACGCCCGGCGGACCGTTCACCCATCTGGACCTGGGCGACGGCGTACCCCGTTTCACCGGCTCCACGACGCAGACGGTGCACGCGGTGCTCACCGCGCTGCAGGAGCGCTTCCGCAACGGCTGACCCGCCGGGGTTGGCTACGACCCGACGGGTAGCGGCGAGCCGCAGTTGGTGCAGAACCGCCCACCGGCCGACGGCGTACCGCACTGGCCACAGAAACCACCCGCGGCCT
>JBLNGJ010000290.1:0-6124 GCA_050264675.1 Micromonosporaceae bacterium | reverse complement strand
GCCGAGGCGCCGCCGTCGAGCACCAGGCCGGTCTTCGGCCCGGGGTGCCGGGCGAACTCCGCTACCAGCGCCTTCGCGGCCACCTCGCCGATGCGCGGGCGCAGCCGATCCCCGATCGGTTCGGGCAGGTCGGGCATGTGCCGGGCTCCTCGGCTCGCTCGCGGGTGTTGGCGTCATTTTATGCGCAGCCGCTGTTCGGTACCTGCGCTGCCCGGGCCGGGCCCGTTTGGCGGGCCCGGCCCGGGTCCGGGGGGAGCTGTCGGCTAGCGCTCGTCGTCGTCGGGTGCTTCGGCCTCGACCAGGGCGGGTGCGCCGGAGACCGGTTCACGTCGGCCGTTGCGTAGGCTCATCGCCACGCCCAGCAGCCCGACCACGATCAGGCCGATTGCCAGCACCCAGCCGAGGTTCGGCACGTCGATCGAGACGTAACGGTTGACCAGCCACCAGGCCGAGAGGCCCAGGAAGATCAGGGCGAACGTCAGCGAGACGCCGTCGGTGCCGTGCCGCTTCATCGGTGTACCTCCAGGTTCCCCAGGTCGACCCGGGCGTCGAGGATGAGCGTTCCGCCGCCGGCGCCGTCCGGGCCGAGGTCGTTGATTTCCTTACTGCCCGGGCTCAGTCCGCCCCACTCGTTGCCGAAGACGCGCGCGTCACCGAGGTTCACCTCCGCGTGGGCCTGAACGTCCACATTGGGCGGCAACAGGATGGTCAGGCTGCCGAGATCCACGTTGGCCGTGATCGAGGTGGTGCGTCCGGTGAAGTCGATCCGGCTCAGATCGAGGGTGGCGTCGCCGAAGTCGTGCCGGTAGTCGCGCTGCAGCTCCTCGATGGAGTTCGGCGTCCAGGTCACCGTGCCACCGCCGTCGTGCCAGTGGCGGCCGAACCGGTCCACGCCACCGAACGCGCCGAGCATGAGGGCGACGATGATGCCGAGCACGATCAGCCCGCGGGCCCGACCGAACCAGGCGCCGATCAGCAGGCCCAGCCCGATCGTGGCCAGGCTCGCCGCGACGTAGCCGCCGGGCGGGACATCGACCAGGCTGAGGTCGAGCAGCGCCAGTACGCCGATCACCAGCAACAGCATCGAGAGGGTGAGCTGGCTAAGGCGGGAGCGCTCCTTGGGCCGTGGGGGCACCGGCGGTGGTAGCACCGGCGGGGCGTTGGGCGGTGGGGGAGGCGGCGGCGCGTACGGGCCGTGTGGGGCGAACGCGGGCGGGTAGGCGCTCGTCGTCGGGGCCACCGGGCCGGTCGCCGTGCTGGCCAGGCCGGTCGGGCCGAGCGGGGCCGGCGCGCTGTTGCGGCCCCGCCCGCGCTGGTCGCGCAGCAGGAGCAGCAAGGCGCCGCCAAGTAGCAGCGCGCCGAGCAGCCCGAGGTTGGGCTGGCCGTCGGCGAGCGAGATGAGGGTGAGCAGGACGATCACCGAGACGATGACGGTCAAGACGGTGTTCGTGCCCGAACGGCCCCGGCCGAGCACCGCCTCCACCGGGGCGGCGGTGTCGCCCTCGGCCGGCAGCAGCAGCCAGCCGAGCAGGTAGACGAGCAACCCGATGCCGCCGAAGAGCGTGAGCACCGCGATCACGACCCGCCACAGCACCGGATCGGTGTTGGTGGCTCGACCGAACGCGGCACACACACCGGCGAACATGCGGCCCCGGATCGGGCGGACCAGCGCGTGCCGGTAGGCGAAGGCAATCAGCGGCGGACCGGCGTCGTCGCCGGCATTCGGGTCGCCAGTTGCTGCCTGACCGGTTGCTGCCTGACCGGATGCGGCCGAGTCGGTGGATGCGCCGCCGGCGGATGCGCTGTCGGTTGCGGCCGAGCCGGTGGATGCGCCGGCGGTGCTCGCGCCGGGCGGCGGCGCCTCGCCGGCCGGCTCCGGCGGGGTGGGCGCGAGTGGGGGCTCTGGGGTCATGCTCCGATGGTGGCCGCCGCCCCGCCCGAGACCCCTCAGGAACCAACCCAGACCGGACCCAGGCTTTGCCGGGTTGAAGTCTCCGGGGAGATCCCGTGGTCGTCGCCCGGCGCATCATGTGACGATCGATTCAGCGGCCGACTACGTCCGCCGTCCCCGTGATCTACAGCAGGAGCCATGCCGATCGAGCCGACCGAGACGTGGACACCGGGCCCGTCACCGGGCCTGTCACCACCGGGCCGGTCCGACCCGGCGCCTGAGCCTGCGCCGGTCACCGGTGCGGCGCAGCACGAGGTCACCGGTGCGGCGCAGCACGAGGTCACCGGTGCGGCGCACCACGAGGTCACCGTGGCGCCGTACCGCCGGCTCTACCGCGACCGGAGCAACCGGGTCGTGGCCGGCGTCGCGGCCGGACTCGCCGAGCACCTGCGGCTGCCCACGGTCGCGGTGCGGATCGCGTTCGTGGCCCTGCTCGCCGCCAACGGCCTCGGTGGCCTGCTCTACGTGGCGTTCTGGGCGGTGCTGCCGGTGGCGCCCAACGGCGACCGCCCGGTCCGGCGCCGTCCGGTCGGGCAGTTGCTCGCCTACCTGGCCCTTGGCGCCGGGGTGATCCTGCTCGCGTTCCAGGTGCACCCGTTCGGGCTCAGCGCGACCGTGGTCGGGCTGCTGGCCCTGGTGGCGCTCGGCGCCGGCATCATCTGGCACCAGGCCGAACCGCACCGGCGGCGCCGAGCCGAGGGCCCGGGCTGGCCCCCGGCCCGCTTCCGTGGCCGGGCCGGCGAGGCCGAGGGCGAAGGGGAGCGGCGCTGGTTGGTGCTCCGCTTCATCGGCGGCGGCCTGCTCGTCATCGTCGGCATCATCGGCCTGCTCACCTTCATCGCCCCGATCGGTGAGATCGACCTGGGCGCGACGTTGACCGGCATCGTCTTCGCCTTGCTCGCGCTGGCCGGGGTGGTGCTCGTGCTCGCCCCGTTGCTCTGGCGGGTCTTCGGTCAGCTCCGGGAGGAGCGGGTGGCCCGCATCCGGGAGCAGGAGCGGGCCGAGGTGGCCGCGGTGGTGCACGACCAGGTGCTGCACACGCTGGCGTTGATCCAGCGCAGCGCATCCGACCAGACCAGCGTGCTGCGGCTGGCCCGCGGTCAGGAGCGGACGCTGCGCAACTGGCTCTACAAACCGACCGGCTCGCCGTTGGAGCGGTTCGCCGCGGCGATGGACCAGGCCGCGGCCGAGGTCGAGGACAGCTACGGCATCACGGTGGAGACCGTGCTGGTCGGCGACGCCCCGCACGATGAGCGGGTGGCGGCACTGGTCGCGGCGACCCGGGAGGCGTTGGTCAACGCGTCCCGGCACGCCAAGGTGAGCAGCGTCTCGCTCTACGCCGAGGTCGAGGAGGATGAGATCAAGGTGTACGTGCGGGACCGTGGCTCCGGCTTCGAGCTGTCTACTGTGGACGACGATCGCCACGGCGTGCGAGGCTCGATCGTCGACCGGATGCGCCGTCACGGCGGGGTGGCCGAGGTGCGCACCGCGCCGGGCGAGGGCACCGAGGTTGAGCTGACCATGCCGCGGGCGAAGGTGGGAAGGGCTGAGCGGACATGACCCACGACGCGAACGAGGCCCGGCTGCGGGTGTTCCTCGTCGACGACCATGCGATGTTCCGCGCCGGCGTGCGGGCCGAGCTCTCCGCATACGTCGACGTGGTCGGCGAGGCCGGCAGCGTGCCGGAGGCGATCGCGGCCATCACCGCGCTACGCCCCGACGTGGTGTTGCTCGATGTGCACATGCCCGACGGCGGCGGGCGGGCGGTGCTTGACGCGCTGCGTCGCGGCCAGCCCGAGGTCCGGTTCCTGGCGCTCTCCGTCTCCGACGCCGCTGAGGACGTGATCGGCCTGATCCGGGCCGGAGCCCGCGGCTACGTCACCAAGACCATCTCACCGGAGCAGCTCGCTGAGGCGGTGCGCCGCGTCGCCGACGGCGACGCCGTGTTCAGCCCTCGCCTGGCCGGGTTCGTGCTCGACGCGTTCGCGGCCCGGCCCGAGGTGCCACTCGCCGACCCCGAGCTCGACCAGCTCACCAACCGGGAACGGGAGGTGCTGCGCCTGCTCGCGCGTGGCTACGCGTACAAGGAGATCGCGCGCGAACTCTTCATCTCCATCAAGACGGTGGAGACCCACGTCAGCAACGTGCTGCGCAAGCTGCAGATGTCCAACCGGTACGAGCTGTCACGCTGGGCCGCCGACCGCCGCCTGGTCTAGCCCATCATGAGATCCATTGTGGATGATCGCGATGTGGAGCGTTACTCCGTGCGCAAGATGGTGAAGGCTTCGGCCAGGCGACCCTCGGGCAGACCACCGGCCCGGGCCAGCAGTCCCAGCCGGTCGCGCAGGAATCCCTCCAGGTCCATGTGGGCGGTCTGCGAGACGTGCGCCCGCAACGCGGTCAGCTTGCGGTCGAACCGGTCGGTCACGTCCACCACGTGGTCGGGGTTCGGGCCGCCGAGGTACCAGACCTCGCGCACCACCCAGGGCGGCAGACCTTCCCGCATCAGCTCGGGAAAGGCGAACGCGTTGCGGGCATCGGGGTAGATCGCGCAGGTGGTGGCCTCGCCGACGGCGAGGTGGTCGGGGTGGCTCGGCCCGGCGATCCGCTCCCAGCGGCGAAGCGGTGAGGTGGTCAGGATCCGGTCGGGTCGCACTCGGCGGATGACCCGGGTGATGTCTCGGCGCAGCTCGATGGTGGCGGTGAGCGTGCCGTCGGCGTACCCGTCCAGGAACTCGACCACGGTGACCCCGACGGCGGCCGCGGCGGCGCGCTGCTCCGCCTCCCGCAGCGCCGGTATCTCATGCCGCGGCGTCTCGTCGAAGCCACCCGCGTCGCCGCGGGTGACCAGCAGGTACGCGACGTCCAGCCCGTCGGCGACCCAACCGGCGATGGTGGCGGCGGCGCCGAAGTCGACATCGTCGGGGTGGGCCATCACCGCGAGCACTCGCTTGACATCCGGAAGCGGCTCGGCCGACGGTGGAAAGCTCACGTCTGCCGATCGTAGGTGGGCCGCCCGAACCTAGACGAGCGGACCCCGGCCGGCCCGCAGGATCAGCATGGCCAGCTGGGTGCCGTCGGCGCCGAGCGCGTCCCGGAAGCGGGCCAGGATCTCCTGCTCCCGGGCGAGCACCAGCCGGGTTCCGCCGGCCGCGATCCGGGTGGCACCGACCTCGTGGGAGATCGCCGCGCGTTCCCGCCAGAGCCGGATGAGGGCGCTGTCGATCTCGTCGATGCGGGCGCGCAGCTCGGCGATCCGGGAGTCGGCGCCGGGATCGACCGCTGCCGCGGCGATGGCCGGGCCGGCGGAGTCGGGCGCGGTGGCGGTGCCGCTCATGTGGTTCTCCTGGGTCTGTTCGGTTCATCCATTGTTCGGTCGGCCGGCCGGGCCGGGCCTCCGCGCACGTGCCCAGGAGCGACGAAAGCCCCGGGCTCGCCGGAGCCCGGGGCTTTCGTAGGTCTTGATCAGCGGTGACCCACGACTGCCGGACTCCGGTAGCCGTAGGCGTAATACCGCACACGATCACTCATGCCGCGGTCGCCGATCACGTCGATGAGTATGCCAGGTGGGTCCGGGCGTCGACCAGCGGTCACGGTCGTGATCAGCCGGCCCGGCGGCGCCGGTGAATTGGCGCCGATGTGGTTGCCGGCCGGTGTCGGCGGGCCGGCATAGACTCGCCCCTGCGATGCATGCCCTCTCCGAGCCGCCGCCGGCGCCGCCCGACCCGGTCAGCGCACCCGTCCGACGCGGGCCGGCCCTCGACCCGCAGGCCCTGCTGGCCGACCTCAACTCGTCCCAGCGCGCCGCGGTGACGCATTTCGGCGGTCCGTTGCTGATCGTGGCGGGCGCCGGCTCCGGTAAGACGCGGGTGTTGACCTACCGCATCGCCTACCTGCTCGCGGCGCGTGAGGTGCACCCGGCCGAGATCATCGCGATCACGTTCACCAACAAGGCGGCCGCGGAGATGAAGGAACGGGTCGCCACGCTGGTGGGCGGCCGGGCCCGGCTGATGTGGGTGAGCACGTTCCACTCGGCCTGTGTGCGGATCCTGCGGGCCGAGCACGAGCACATCGGCCTGCGCTCCAGCTTCTCGATCTACGATGCGGACGACTCACGGCGCCTGGCCCAGCTGGTCGCGCGCGAGCTCGACCTCGACCCCAAGCAGCACCCGC
>JBLNGJ010000289.1:0-3745 GCA_050264675.1 Micromonosporaceae bacterium | reverse complement strand
CGCGGGCGATCTCGTCGCAGCGCAGCCCGGCGTAGGCGGCCAGCACCACCGCGGTGAACCAGGGCTCCCGTGAGGTCAACGCCACCGCCAGCTCCTCCTCGGTGACCGGGTCGGGTAGCGGTTGGGGTGGCCGGGGTCGGGTCAGCGTGGCCGACGGGTCGCCGTCGAGCTCGTAGTGTTCGGTGGCCCAGCGGTAGAACGCCCGGATGTGGCTGAGGTAGGTGATGCGGGTCCACGGCCGGCGTTCGTGCTCTTCGCCGGGGGTTTGGCAGGGCTGGTCCAGCCAGGCCGTGAGTTGTTCGGTGGCGGCGTAGCCGATGCCGTAGGGCAGCTGGTTGTGCAGGCGTCTTAGCACCTCCTCCCGGGCGCCGTAGGTGCGTTCGCTGACCTTGCCCCGCAGCTGGTTGAGGTAGTCGTCGATGAGATAGCTCATCGACTCATGCTGATACGTGGGGGTCATCGTCGCAACGCCTAGACGGCCACAGGTACTGACAGATGGTGACCGTTGGTACGTAGCGGACGTGTCTGGCGGACCGGTCGGGTGGGGTGGCGCTCGTGCTCGACGACGGGCCGGCGGGGGAGCACGTGAGGTTCGAGCCACCGGCTCGCGCTGGAGTCCGGACCCAACCCGTTAGTAGGCGGATACTCGCCGCGCCCGGGGCCGTGGACGAGCCAGAGGTAGTCGCAGCCGGTCCGGCCAGCGATGGTCATCGCGATCGTGACGAGCCGGTGCGGTTCGCGGCCGTCGATCTCCCATCCGCGCCACGACTGCGCTGGCAGACCGCAGGCGGCGGCGGCTTCCTTGATGTTCCAGCCCATGCGATGCCGCACGAGCGCGAGGCGGGCCCCGAAGGTGAGGTCTGGCACCCAGGTTTCGGTCTCATGCTCGGAGGTGGTCATACGGACATACTAGGGATTGACGCGCGATAATCAAGAGTACGCGCGTGATGTGGTGCTTGACACCACATCGGGAGTCGGTCTAGCCTCGCAGCCATGACACCTGACGTGGTGCTACTCACCACATCCGAGGTGGCCGAACTCTTCAGGGTCGACCCGTCCACGATCCGTCGTTGGATCGACGAGAAGAGGATCGCGGCGATCACGCTGCCGGGCGGCCGCAAGCGGTACCGCCGGTCGGACATCGAGGCGATCCTCGAAGGCGACCCGGCTGGTGCGTCGTGAACGCCCGCAACGTCAAGCGTGGCCGGGGAGCCGGGCTCGGCCCGGGCCGCCGCTCGAAGCCCAAGCGCGGCGCGGGCAAGCGTCACTCGTCGTCCAGCGGCTGCGGTCTGCACCTGCTGCTCTACAGCCTCGTCACCGGCCTGACCCTGCTCGCTGCCGGTCTGGCTGTGGCGCTCGGATCGGCAGGTGCGTCGTGATCGACTTCGACCTGATCTCCGTGGACGTAACCGAGCCGCTCTTCGGTATCCATATCGGTCGGGCGGTGGTCCGCACTCATGGCCCCGAGAAGTGCGCCGGCGAGGTCTGCTGCATCCACAACCCCAGCGACCATCACATGCGCTCGTGGCCGCAGCTGTGGCGCGAAGACCGACAGCTCATGGAGCGGACGTGCCCCCACGGCGTCGGGCATCCCGATCCGGACGCGCTCGCATATCAGCTCCGCACCTTCGGTGAAGAGGCCCGCCACGCAGGGGTGCATGGCTGCGACGGCTGCTGCGGTGATGCCCGGTGACCATCCGTTGGCACGACCTGCAGACTGCTGCCGCCGCGGACCTCGCCGCTGAAGGCGGCGTCGCGGTGCTGCACACCTGCGCTGGCCGCGAGCACGTCGTCGCGATCCAACCGACCCGCACGCTCCGGCTGGGATGCGGCTGCACCAAGGCCATCGGGGTCCGCTGCGACGGCACACCGGTCGAGTGGATCGCCACCGCGGTGTGTGCCCGCCACCGAGACGAAGAGACGGCCGCCGGTAGTCACTCGCCGGCGGATGCGACCCCGAGCGATGCCCCCCGTGCGCGCGACGAAGGGTCGCAGCGCCCAGCCCGGTCCACTAAGCCCGGTCCCGGGCTGGGCGTCACCCCCACCGCCGACTGGCAGTGGCGCTACCTGGTATCGGCGAACGGCCACGCCTCCGTCCTGCACGCGCTGCACCCCGCCGCGAAGGGGCTCGCTCGCTGCGGTGCGGCAGGGCAATGGCGGGGCGACGGCAACCAGGTCGACCGTGACCGCGCCGCGGGCCTTGCCCGCTGCGGCCGGTGCATGCGGTTCATCGAGGCCAAGGGCGTCGGAGGCTGGCTGTGAACGCTACCGCCCGCGCCGATAACTATCGCCGCCAAACCGGCCGCACCGCGCTGACCCCGGCGCAGAAGCGCCGCGCCCGGCACAAAACCAACCGCGCACTCAGACGCGCTGAAACCCCCGCCGCCGCGCCAGCCGCCGGGGAGGGCGCTGCAGCCGCGGGGGGGGGTTCGCGGCGGTCCGGCCGCGCGCCTGCGCCGCCCCCGGTGACGCCGCGGCCGGACCGCCCCACACAGACCCCGGCGTTCTGGCCGGCCAACCGAAAGGAACCAGAGATGACCGAGCCCGAGCACACCGAGACCCAGAGCGCCGAGACCGCCCCAGCTGAGGCGAGCGACGAGCAGGCCGGCGCCGACGCAGCAGCCGAAGACAGCGCGGCGGACAACGCCGAGTAGAACGTGCCGGACCCGCCGGCGGGCAACAAACGGCGGCGGGTCCGGACCACCAACCACTGTAGAGAGGCTCGCGTGATGGCCACGTTCGAGATCTACCGCGACGGCCTAGGTGACTACCGATGGCGGCTGCGCAACGAGAGCGGTGTGATCGCGGTCGGTGGCGAGCCGTTCGCCAGCCGGGCCGGCGCGGAACGCATGGTCGAGGCCGTTGTCACGCAGGCACCCACCGCCCGGGTCGTCGACCTCACCGGTGAGTAGAAGGATCGAGCGCCCCATCCGCACTACCGGACCGGGCGCTCAACGAGACCAAGAATGGAGCTTGGCTCATGGCACAGGATAGCGGGCACGCCGAGATGTCGGAGCGGGCCGCGGAGGCTATCGCCGACCTGCTCGTGTCCGACGCGAAGCTGCGCGGCGTGATCCCAACTGACCCGATCGTCACCGAGCCTGAGCGTCCACGGTGGCCGGAGCTGCAACCCGGCGAGAAGGTCCGGCTCGAAGTCGACGCCACCGTCGGGCATCCCCTCGGCGACGACACGATGGTCTTTTACGTCGCGCACGTCGACAAGACGGTCTCGCTGTACCTGCCGCTCGACCATCCGCAGGTGCACGTCACCCGCGCCGAGCCTGCCGACGGTGTACCCCAGGTCGGCGAGTTGTGGACCGACCGACTCGGCGCGCGGCGACTCTTCGCGTACTACGACGAGGACGACCCAGTCCTCTTGCTCATGGACGAGCACGGACGGTCGATGCCCTGGGAGTCGTGGCACCGCAGCGAGGCGTACGGCCCGATCCGCCGCCTCATGACCGTCGAGCAGATCGCGAGTTGGCGATGAGCACCGTCTTCTGGTCCGGGACCATAGCGTGCGCCGCCATCGGCAACGTGGTGGCGCTGGTGCTGCTCTACAGCGTGGTCCGGTACGCCGTAGATAGGCGACGGCCATGAGTACAGCTGGTCTGATCGCGGGCGTGCTCTGCGTTGCGGTCGCCTTCGTGGTGGTGCTGTCCGCGATCGCCTACGCCGCCACAGCCAGCCGGGAACGCGACATCGAAGGAGGCAGGCGATGACGCTCACCTCAATGCTGATCTAC
>JBLNGJ010000288.1:0-10128 GCA_050264675.1 Micromonosporaceae bacterium | reverse complement strand
CCCTCGTCGCGGCGGGTGTGGATGCGTTGAGCATCCCCGGGGCGTCACCCACCAGCCTTTGTTTTCCGCCGTCGCCCCGGCGGCGCGCCGCCGTACTCCTGTCCACGGCGTCCATTGGCCGGCGGACCGGTACACGACGGGTGTCCAATGCGACTGGAAATGTCGTGCGTTCCCTGTTGGATAGGCTGTGCGACGACCAGGTGAGCGCATCCAGCCGTGAGCGCCGCGGCTGGGCCGGATGCTGGCCGAGCTGGCTCCGCGCGAAGCCGAAGTGCATGGCCTGGTCGCGCTCATGGAGATCCAGGCGTCGCGTACCGCCGCCCGGACCGGGCCGGGCGGCGAGCCGATCCCGCTGGAGGAGCAGGACCGGGGACGCTGGGACCCCTTGCTCATCGGGCGTGGGTTCGCGGCCATGCTCCGGGCCCGCGACCTCGGGGGCCGGCCCGGCCCGTACGTGCTCCAGGCCGCCGTCGCGATCGGCCAGGCCCAGGCCCGCCGGCCCGAGGACACCGACTGGGCTCAGATCGCCACCCTCTACGACGCCCTGGTCACGCTCATGCCCACGCCGATCGTGCAGCTCAACCGGGCGGTGGCGATCGAGCGGGCCCGCGGGCCGCAGGATGGGCTGGCCGTGGTGGACACGCTGGTCGACGATCCGGTGCTGCGCGACTACCACCTGCTGCCCAGCGTCCGTGGCGATCTGCTGGCCCGCGTCGGCCGCACCGCCGAGGCCCGCCTGGAGTTCGAGCGAGCGGCCGCCCTCACCGCCAACGTCACCGAGCAGGCGTTCCTGCGCCGCCGGGCCGACGAGCTAGCGGTGGCCCCGGCGACCGGACCGACGCTGGGCGCCGCGGCTCGCGAGTTCCTCGACCGGGGCGATCTGGTTGCGGCGACCCGTCGCTCGTACGCCCAGACCCTGCGCCGGCTCGGACGCACCCTGGGCGAGCAGCTGCCGCTTCACGCCGTCACCCCGGAGCGGGTGGCCGCTGTTCCTCACCGACCGCCGCCCCGGGCCGGCCGTGGCCCGCTCGTCAGCCGACCGTTGCCCGTACACCGGCCGGCAGCGCCTGTCCTACGAGCGCGCGGAGTACCTCTTCAAGCGGGGGACCCAGCCGCTGGACCCGTCCGGGCGGGGGTACACGCTGCGCCAGCTGCGGGCTCCCTGAGGCAGCGCGCTAGTACAGATAAATATGTAAGGTGACCCGTAAATATGTAAGGTGACCCGAGCGGTGAGCGTCACATCGCCGGCGATCGATGCGGAGTGCAACCAACCGTGTGCGGAGAGCTATTGGGAGAGAACGTCCGTGTTTGTGACAGACACTCGCTAGTCCGGCGACACGCCGCTATCCGGAATCGCTGTACTAATCATCGCGCCACGCCCTCATCTCCTTGACGCGTACGCGAGGGACTTGAACCACCAAGACAATTACGCAGGGCGACCGGCGGGCCGAGGCTAGATCGAACGGTCAGAGTTGGCATCCAAGACCAACTTGCCGGCGCGAAGGGTTTGCGCCGCTCGTGGTCTGTGGCACCATCCTGATAACCACACCAACGTCGGTGCCGTCGATAGGAGCCGTAAAGATGCCTGCCGGCATGAAAAAGAAGTTCGCCATCCGCTTGGTGCTGATGGTCGCGCTGGGCCTGCTGTCGGCGTTTGCAGTCGGCGCCTGGGTGTCACCCGGCACGACGTCGAACGTCGCGGAAGTAATCTGGACGATCGGTGGGGGCGGTCACTGACCTTGGTGTCGCCTGACCGCGGCCGTATAGACAGGGAACGCCAGTGGCCAGGCTAGGGCCGGCCACTGGTCGTTCGCCGCACCTTGCGTGGCTGATCACGGTGCCCATGGCGGCCTTAACGGTCGCCATGGCAGTCCAGTTGGCCGTGCAATATCCACCCCGGCTGGGTCAGGTGCCGGCGGCCCTGCTCTTCTTCGGCCTCTTCCTGCTCGCCCAGGCGATCCAGCTGCACTTCGAGGTGCGCAGGCACGCGTTCACACTGATCCTGACCGAGATCCCGCTCCTGCTCGCGCTCTTCGCCCTGACGCCGATCCTGGTTATCGCGACCCGCCTGGCCAGCCTGCTCGTGGTCCTCTTGATCGAGCGGCACGCAGTCGTCAAGATCGCCTATAACCTCGCGTCGGTTGGTGTAACCACCTCAGTGGCCAGCCTGATCGTGGCGGCGAGCCCGCCCCGGGACGTGGGCCCCGGCACCTGGCTGGTGCTCGCCGCGGCGGTTGCGGTGGCCACGGTGATCTCCCTGGCCTCCGTCGTCACGGTGATCTCGCTCGTGCAGGGGCTGCCGCCGCTGTCGAGCCTGGCGCGCACCACGGCCTCGACTTTCACCGTCGCGGCGGTCAACACCACCGTCGGCGTGGTCGTGCTCATCGCATCCAAAGCCGAGCCGTTGTCCGTTCTGCTCCTGCTCTTCCTCGGCGCGATCCTGGTCTTCGTCTACCGGGCGTATGCGCAGTTCGTGCGGCAGCACCATAGCCTCGCCGAGCTCTACGAGCTGACCCGCATCATGGCCGACGCCGGCCGCGACGGGTCGCTGCCCGACGTGCTGCTCGGCCGGGTCCGGGAGCTACTGCACGCGGAGTACGCGACGCTGTGGCTGCCGGCCCAGGGCCGCTACCCGGAGCTGCTGCTCAGCGCCCGGGTGGACGATCCGGGCCTGCTGGACATGAGCCCGCTGCCGGCGGCCCTACGCCGGCGGGCTATCGCTGCCGGTGAGACGCTCGTGGTCGGGCAGAAGACCGGCGACGAGGAGCTGCGCACCGAGCTTCGCGACGCGGGCACCAAAGACGCGATCGTGGTGCCACTGCGCTCTGGAACGGCCGTGATCGGGTCGCTGGAGGTGGTCGGCCGCCTCGGTGACCGGACCCAGTTCGAGTCGGCCGACGTACGGCTGATCGAGACGCTCGCCAACCACGTCGCGGTCGCCGTGGAGAACTCGCGCCTGGTCGACCGGTTGCGGTTCGACGCGTACCACGACGCCCTGACCAGCTTGCCGAACCGCCGGCGCCTGCTCGCCTCGCTCGAGCAGGCGGTGAAGGTGCTGGCCGAGGGCGAGGTCGTCACGGTCATGGTCTTCGATATCGACGGGCTGCGTGACGTCAACGACTCGCTCGGCCACGAGGCGGGCGACAAGCTGATCCGGGAGGTCGGCCAGCGGCTGCGCGACCAGGCCCCGGCGGCGGCGCTGGTGGCCCGGGTCGGCGGCGACGAGTTCGCGGTGATCCTGCGGTTGCCCTCGATCGACAACGCCTCGGACCTCGCCGCCCAGCTGCGCAGCGGATTGCAGCAACCGATGGAGCTGGGCACGATCACCCTCGACGTCGACGTCGCGGTGGGCATCGCGGTGCACCCCGACCACGGCACCGACGCCGAGGTGATCCTGCAGCGCGCCGACCTGGCCACACACGCGGCCAAGCAGCTCTCCTCGCCGATCCTGCTCTTCCACCCGAGCATGGAGTCGCGCACGGCGCACCGGCTCGGTCTCGCCGCCGACATGCGCCGGGCGCTGGAGGTGGGCGAGGTCGAGGTGCACCTGCAGCCCAAGGTGGCGCTGCCGGACCGGCGCATCGTCGGGGTGGAGTGCCTGGCCCGGTGGGAGCACACCGCGCACGGCCCGGTCTCGCCGACCGACTTCGTGGCGGTCGCTGAGCACACCGGCCAGCTGGCCCGGCTCACCGAGATCGTGATGCGGCAGGGCCTGGGGCGCTGCCGCGACTGGCTCGAGGCCGGCCGGCCGCTGCCGATCGCGGTCAACCTCTCCCCGCGCACGCTGCTCGACCCGACGTTCCCGCCCCGGGTGGCCGCGCTGCTGGAGGAGTACGGCGTGCCGGCGCATTTGTTGACCCTCGAGATCACTGAGGACGGCGTGGTCGGCGAGCCGGACCGTCCGTTGCCGACGCTTCGCCGCCTGCACGAGATGGGCGTGCGCCTCGCCGTCGACGACTTCGGCACCGGCTACTCGTCACTGTCGTACCTGCGCCGGCTGCCAGTCGACGAGGTGAAGATCGACCAGTCGTTCGTGCAGGGCATGGCGACCGACCCGGGCGACCTCGCGATCGTGCGGGCCGTGGTCGACCTGGCCCGCCATTTCGGCCTGGTCGTGGTCGCCGAGGGTGTCGAGAGCGAGCTGACCGTCTCGCTGCTGGAAGAGGTCGGCTGCGACATCGGCCAGGGCTACCTGTTCAGCCGGCCGTTGCCGTTCGAGCGCTTCGAAGCGTGGCGCGCGGCGCAGAACGAGCCGCCCGCCGACGGCGCGAGCCCGGCCAGCGGTACCGATCCGGTCGCCGAGGTGCGCCGGCTGCGCGCCGTGCCCTGAGCCCTATCGGACGTATCCGGTTTCACCGCTGCACCGCGTGGCGTGTACTCTTACCGGGCGTCCGTACGCCCCCTTAGCTCAGTCGGCAGAGCGTCTCCATGGTAAGGAGAAGGTCTACGGTTCGATTCCGTAAGGGGGCTCCACGGCGGTGTAGCTCAGTCGGTAGAGCAAGCGGCTCATAATCGCTGTGTCGCCGGTTCGATTCCGGCCACCGCTACGCACCACGCGCGATGCATTAGCTCCGTACGCAGATACATCGGTACCCGATACACAAGAGAGGCACTCCAGCCGTGGCCAAGGCGACCGACATTCGTCCCAAGATCACGATGGCGTGTGTGGAGTGCAAGGGACGCAACTACATCACACGCAAGAACCGCCGCAACGACCCCGACCGCATTGAGCTGAAGAAGTTCTGCCCGCGCTGCAGCAAGCACACGGCGCACCGCGAGACCCGCTAGCCGCGGCTCATGCCACTGGATCCGTCCTTCGCCGGCCGAACCTACCCGCCGACCGAGCCGTACCTGGTTGGCCGCGAGAAGATCCGCGAGTTCGCCGACGCCATCGGGGCCACCGATGCCGCCTACCACGATCCGGCGGCTGCGCAGGCGCTCGGCTACCCGGACGTGATCGCGCCACCGACCTTCCCGATCCTGCTCAGCATGGTCGCGAACCAGAGCCTCACCCGGGCCATGGGCTTCGCCGAGAGCAGCGTCGTGCACGGCGACCAGCGCTTCGCCTACACCCGGCCGGTGCACGCCGGCGACCGGCTGGTCTGCGTGACCACGGTGGAGGACGTCATGTCGCGGGTGGGCAACGACTTCGTCACGACCCGAACGGAGATGAGCACCGAGGACGGCGAACCCGTGGTCACCGTCTCCTCCCGGCTGGTCATCCGGGGCGAGGGCTGAGCCGTGCGGACGGGCGACAAGCTGCCGACCCAGACCTACCGGGTGACCCGCGGTGACCTGATCCGCTACGCCGGGGCCGCGCTCGACTTCAACCCGATCCACTGGAGCGATCGGGTCGCCGCCGCCGTCAGCCTGCCCGGCGTGCTGGCCCATGGCATGTACACGATGGCGATCACCGGGCGGGCACTGACCGCGTGGGCGGGCGACCCCGGGGCGGTGGTCGAGTACGGCGTGCGCTTCGCCCGGCCGGTCGTGGTGCCCGACACCGACCAGGGCACCGAGGTCGAGGTCACCGGCGTGGTGCGGGACGTGGACGAACAGGGTCTGGCCGCGGTCGACCTCACCGTGACCTGTGCCGGCGAGCGTGTTCTCGTGCAGGCTCGGGCGGTGCTGCGGTTGCGGCCAAAGGAAGCCAGCGACCAGCCGCCGGCCGGCTGAGCGGCGCCCCCGGCCGGGCCTGGCCGGGTTGGGAGAATCTGACCGTTACCCGTACACTGGTGCGCCGTGGGGCGCGTGACCCCTCCTCGTGGTCTGCCCCTGGGCGCCGCCGGCGAGGTCGGCCCCCGCGTAGGGGTGTGGCGCAATTGGTAGCGCAGCGGTCTCCAAAACCGCAGGTTGCAGGTTCGAGTCCTGTCGCCCCTGCGGCGACCGTGGTGCTTGCCCTGGGCGTCTGCGTCAACGGGCCGGTGCGGCGCGCAGCGTCCGGCCGGCGCATCATGGAGTCACGGGCCGCAGCCACCCGGCCCGGGCCGCCCGGGGCCACCCCGAGAGGACACGTGAAGTGACCGAGAGCAACCGACGCGGCGAACGCGCTGTCGACGACGAGCTCGACGACGTCTTCGACGAGGACGGACCGGAGACGGCCCCTGGGCGCACCCTGTCGCGTACGAGCTCGGCACCCACCCGCTCGAAGCCGCCCGCCCGGCCCCGCCAGCGGGACGGCGATGGCGTCAACCCGATCGGTCGGCTGGTCCGCTTCGTCCGCGAGGTCGTCGCCGAGCTGCAGAAGGTCATCTGGCCCACGCGCAAGGAGCTGATCACCTACACGACGGTCGTGGTCGTCTTCGTGGCCGCCATCGCGACCATCGTCGCGCTGCTCGACCTGGGCTTCGCCAAGCTCGTCCTGCTGGTCTTCGGTACCAGCAAGTAGACAGGAAAGTAGAGAACCAGCGTGTCCGAGTTCAACGAGACCGGCCCAACCACCGACACGATCGCTGACGCCGTGCCGGCGGAGGAGGCGTCCGCCGTCGCGGCCAGCGACGCCGCCGGTGCGCAGGCCGAGGCCGAGGAGTTCGATCCGGTCGCCGAGCTGCGCCAGAAGCTGCGCTACGCCCCGGGCGACTGGTACGTCGTGCACTCGTACGCGGGTTACGAGAACAAGGTCAAGACGAACCTGGAGACCCGCATCACCAGCCTCGACATGGAGGAGCACATCTTCGAGGTCGAGGTGCCCACGCGGGACGAGATCGAGATCAAGAACGGTAAGCGGGTCACCGTCGCGAGCAAGGTCTTCCCCGGCTACATCCTGGTGCGGATGGAGCTGACCCCGGAGTCCTACTCGTGCGTGCGCAACACCCCGGGCGTGACCGGGTTCGTCGGGGCGACCGATCGGGCCGACCGGCCCGCGCCGCTCTCCCTGGACGAGGTGCTCAAGTGGCTCGCGCCGGCGGTGGTGGTGGACAAGAAGGCCAAGCCCGAGGTCAAGGTGCTCGACTTCGAGGTTGGCGACTCGGTGACCGTCATCGATGGTGCGTTCGCGTCGCTGCCAGCCACCATCAGCGAGATCAACGCCGACCAGCAGAAGCTGAAGGTGCTCGTCTCGATCTTCGGCCGGGAGACTCCGGTCGAGCTGAACTTCAACCAAGTCTCCAAGATCTGAGCACCGACCCACCGGACAATCGACCACCGGCCCCGGTCCAACCCGGCCCAGGATCAGGAAGAGCCATGCCTCCCAAGAAGAAGAAGCTCGTCAAGACGTTCACACTGCAGCTGCCGGCCGGGCAGGCCACGCCGGCGCCGCCGGTCGGCCCGGCCCTGGGCCAGCACGGCGTGAACATCATGGAGTTCGTCAAGGCGTACAACGCGCAGACCGACGCCCAACGCGGTGACATCGTCCCGGCCGAGATCAGCGTGTACGAGGACCGCTCGTTCACGTTCGTGCTGAAGACGCCGCCGGCGGCCCGCCTGCTCATCAAGGCGGCCGGTGTGGCCAAGGGCTCGGGCGTGCCGCAGAAGGACAAGGTCGGCTCGGTCAGCCGGGCCCAGCTGCGCGAGATCGCCGAGAAGAAGATGGCCGACCTCAACGCCAACGACGTCGAGGCCGCTGAAAAGATCATCGCCGGCACCGCCCGGTCGATGGGCATCACGATCAAGGACTGACCCGGCGCCCACCCGGGCGCGACGTGGGAGGGCCGCGCTGGCCCGCTGGACACCACAGGAGACCGACATGCAGCGCAGCAAGGGTTACCGGAAGGCGGCCGAGCAGGTCGACCGCGGCCGGCTCTACGCACCCATCGAGGCGATCAAGCTCGCCAAGGAGACCACGCCGATCAAGTTCGACGCCACCGTCGAGGTGGCCATGCGGCTCGGCGTCGACCCCCGTAAGGCCGACCAGATCGTGCGCGGGACGGTCAACCTGCCGCACGGCACCGGCAAGACCGCGCGGGTGATCGTCTTTGCCGCCGGTGAGAAGGCGGCCGAAGCTGAGGCCGCCGGCGCCGACACGGTCGGCAGCGACGAGCTGGTCGCCCGCATCCAGGAGGGCTGGCTCGACTTCGACGCCGCGGTGGCCACGCCGGACCAGATGGCCAAGATCGGCCGGATCGCCCGGATCCTGGGCCCGCGTGGGCTGATGCCCAACCCGAAGACCGGCACTGTGACCATGGACGTGGCCAAGGCGGTCAACGACATCAAGGGCGGAAAGATCACCTTCCGGGTGGACAAGCACGCCAACCTTCACCTGATCATCGGCAAGGCGAGCTTCACCACCGAGGCGCTGGTCGACAACTACGCCGCCGTCCTCGACGAGGTGCTGCGCAGCAAGCCGGCCGCGGCCAAGGGCAAGTACCTCCGGAAGGTGTTCCTGACCACCACGATGGGCCCGGGCATCCCGGTCGACCCCAACGCGACCCGCAACCTCCACGAGTCGCCGACGGAGAGTTAGCCCCCGACCCAACCGGCCGCCAGCTGAGAGAGCTAGCTGATCCAGACGCCGTTGAAGAACGTGAGCAGGAACATCACCTGCACGGCGACCGCCGGCAGCAGGTAGATCCGTTCGAGGTGCTGGTTCGCGCCCATGCGGGCCAACACGAAGAAGGCCGGCAGCAGCTCCAACGCGTACCGGGGCGCACCCTGCATGGGGAACAGCCCGCCCACGGGTCCAATGAGGAGCAGAACCAGCCCGGCCCCGGCGTACGCGACGAGGTAGAGCTGGTCGCGGCGCAGTCGGTACGGACCCACCACGCACAGCACCAGCAGCGTGCCGATGCCGATGAGGGTGATCGCGTCGATCGCGTTGTGCAGTGCCATCGGTTGCAGGAGTGGCCGGGTGACCACGGCACCGATCGCCTTGCTCAGGCCCTGCCACGGCCCGGACAGGTGGCGACCCCACAGCGTCTGCGCGTGGGAGAACGCCAGTGGGTCGTCCAGGCGCCACCAGCAGTAGAGGGCGAACGCCACCAGGCCGCTCGGCACGACCGCGATCGCGAGCGCGTCGGGTCGCCACCGCCGCACCGACCACCCGTGCTGGCGCCCGTACTCGATGACGAACGCGATGATCAGGAGCACGCCGGCGAGCCGGGTGGCGGTCGCCAGGGCGCCGACCGCCCCGGCCAGCCACCAGCGTTCCCGCCGCATGGCGTAGAGCGCGCCCGCGCTCAGCAGCAGGAACAGCGACGAGGTGTAGCCCGCACAGAGGAAGAACGCGGCCGGGAACGCCATCAGATAGAACAGCACCCGCGCGGCCGTGGGCTCGCCGAGCTCGTGTGTGGCCAGGCGATGCAGCACGGTGAGGGCGGCCAGGCAGGCGAGGTTCGACACGACCAGCGCCGCGGTGAGCGGACCACCGGGCAGCACCGGGTCGCTCACTCGGATCAGCAGCGGATAGAGCGGAAAAAAGGCCGCCGAGTCCGGGTGCTCGGCGGTGTAGCCGATCTCGGCGATGCGCAGATAATGACCGGTGTCCCAACGGTTCCACACCTGGAGCAGGCGCCCCACCGAGGGCCCGGACGTATCGCCGATCATCCAGTAGAGGACATTGACCGCGAGGTACGCCGCCGCCGCGGCGGCCCAGGTCGACGCGGCGTACCGGGCCGAGGTCAGCCAGTCCGCCCGGGTGACCGGTGGGTCAGGCAACCCAACCGCCGTGCAGGAAATGTATACATAGGACGGTCTGCAGGGCCAGTCCGGCGAAGACCACCGTGCGGTCGACCACGCTGCGGGCGCCGAGGATGCCCAGCATCATGAAGATGGGTAGCGCCTCGAGCACGTACCGGCTGGCGCCCATGAGCGGGACCTTGTATCCGGGCACCATCACGAACGTCACGATGAACCCGAGGATCGTCAGGCCAAAGATGGGCAACGCCAGCTGGTCGCGTCGCCACCGCCACGGGCCGACGATGGCCAGCGCCAGCAGCGTGGCCGCGACGAGGGTCAGCAGCAGGTCGACCAGGTTGATGATGCCCAGATCGGTGAAGAGTGGCTTGGTCGCCACCCCGGACACCGCGCGCCACATCGTCTTGACCTGGTTGTGCGCGTTGCGGGCGAACTCGGCCGACGCGTGGTTCATCGCGAACCAGTCGCCCAGGGCGAGCCGGAAGTAGGTCATCAGGGCGAGCAGCGCCACCGGAACCAGCCCGATCGATAGGGCGTCCAATCGGATCCGTCGCCACT
>JBLNGJ010000287.1:0-3536 GCA_050264675.1 Micromonosporaceae bacterium | reverse complement strand
GACCATCGCCGCCGGCTTCTGACGCGCCCACCTCGCGCCCCGCCGCCGCCTTGTCTTGCCTCGTCGGAGCCGGCGCGCCCGTCTCGCCTCGCCTCGTCGGCGCCGGCGCGCCCGCGGCCGTCTCGCCTCGTTGGCGCCGGCGCGCCCGCCGCCCAGCGCCTGCCGATCGGCACTTGCGTCAGTGATGATCACGATATCCCGCACGGATGTGCAGGGAAACTTCACGTGGTGCAGGGAAATCGAGATCACGGTGGGGCCAGAGCGGGCGGTATGGCCGATAGGTTCGAGTCCGGTTGTCGCCGAGGGGTCCTGACGAAAGCCGGCGCGGGTCGGGCAGGATGCGCATGTGGCCGGGTCCGCGCTGCCCGTGACGGTCGTCGTCGGTGTCGACGGCGCCGGGCGCAGCCGCCGGCTGGGTGAGCTGGTCGCGGCGGCCGGCGGCCCGGCGGTGCGGATCGGGCCGGGCGACGACGTGGTGGCCCAGCTCGCCGCCGCGCACGGCGCCGGGGCGCTGGTCGTGGTCGACGACGCGCACCGGCTCGACGCCGGGCAGCTGCGGGCGCTCGCCGCGGCCGCTCGTACCGGCGTACCCATGCTCGTCTCGCGGCGGCCGACCATCGACCGGGCCGAGCTCGCCGAGTTGGACGAAGCGCTGGCGGCGTGGGGTGCGGTGACCGTGCTGGGTCCACTCGACGCGGAGGCGATGGCGCGGCTGGTGGCCGAGGTGACCGGCACCGCCCCCAGCACCGAGGCGGTGGCGGCGGTGCTCAGCGCATCGGCCGGGCTGCCGCTGGTCGCGACGGCGGTGGCCAGCGGAGGGCAGACCGCGCCGGCACTGGTCGCCCGGGTGCAGCGGCGCTTGGCCGGCCTTGATCCGGGGACCGTGGCCGTGGCGCACACCCTCGCGCTGCGCCTGGATCTCGGCGACGACGTGCTCGCCGCCGCGGCCGGGCTGCCCACGGTCGGCGGGCTGGCACCGGCGATGCGGGTCCTGCGCGATGAGGGTTTGCTGGTGCCGGACGGAGAGGCGATGATCCCGGCGGTGGCCGAGGCGGTGCTGGCCGATCTGCCACCGGCGCAGCGCCGGCGGGTGCACGACGCGGTGGCCCGGGCCCTGGTCGAGGCTGGCGCGCCGGCGCTCGTGGCGGCCCAGCAGCTGCGCGCAGCCCGGGCCTGGACGCCGGCCGCCGCCGAGATCTACCGGGCGGCCGGGGAGCAGCTGCGCTTCGCCGACCCCGCGCCGGCGCTGACCTGGTTCGAGGACGCGGTCAACGCCGGCGCCGCACCGGCGGCGGTGGCGGCCGGGCGGGCCGAGGCGGCCGCACTGCTCGGGCTCGCGGTCGACCCGGATGTGGACGGGGTGAGCCCGACCGACGCGGCCCGGTTGGCGCTGGTCCATGGCGCGGTCGCGGCGCATCAGGTCCTGGCCGGCCGGTGCGCGGCCACGCTGGCGGCGGCCGCCGCACCGGGCCCGGCGCTCGCCGTGCCGTCCCTGGTGGCGACCGGCCAGCTGAGCCAGGCCGGTGCCGCGGCGGCCGCCGGTGCGCCGGTGAGCCTGGCCCGCATCGCCGAGGCGGCCCGGGCGATGACCGACCCGGCGGCCGCGCTGCCGCTGTTCATCGAGGCGGCCGAGGCCCTGGAGCGGGCCGCTCCCGAGGTGGTGCTGCCAGACACCCCGCACGCGCTCGGTGCGCTGATGGCCGTCGCGGCCGGTGATGTCGCCTCGGCCGAGCACCTGCTGCAGCGAGCCCAGGCGACCCAGGTCGGCGGGCCCGCCGCCCAGGATCGGCACCGGCTGCTGCTGGGCTGGGTGCGGTTACGGGCGGGGCGCTACGACACTGCGGTGGCCGAGCTGCGCCGGGTCAGCGCGGTGACGCTGGCCGGGCGCGAGCGCCTGCTGCTGGCCGCGCTGA
The DNA here is from genome assembly GCA_050264675.1 of Micromonosporaceae bacterium. Classification (GTDB taxonomy): domain Bacteria; phylum Actinomycetota; class Actinomycetes; order Mycobacteriales; family Micromonosporaceae; genus JBLNGJ01. The sequence goes on along the minus strand of JBLNGJ010000287.1, from coordinate 1,623 downwards.
CGGCCGGGGTGGCCCGTCGCGGCGGCGACATCGCCCGCCTGCGCGAGGCGTGGGACGGCGTGGAGCAGGCGTTGGCCCGGGGCGCGGTCGATCTCTCCACCCTGGAGGTTGTCGAGGAGCTCATCGTGGCGGCGGCCCGGGTCCGCCGCCACCAGCGGGCCGGTCCGATCCTGGACGAGCTCGATGCCATCGTGCGCCGCCTGGGCGACCCACCGGTGTGGACGGTCGCGCTGGGCTGGATCCGGTTGCAGGTCGCCGTGGCCGTCGAGGACGCCGAGGCGGCCGCCCAGGCGGCGGCACGACTGGCCACAGTGGAGGTCGGGGCGGCCCGGCCGCGGGCCCAGTGCGCCGCGGCCCAGCTGTGGGCCCGGGCGCTCACCGGCGAGGTGGACCCCGACGGCGTCATCGCCGCCGCCGACGACCTGGCCACCGCCGAGCTGCCGTGGGAGGCATCGCGCCTGGCCGGGCAGGCGGCGATCCGCACCGTCGATCCGGCCGCGGCCCGCCGCCTGCTCGAGCGCGCCCGCGACCTGGCCAGCGCCGAGGTGGGCGCCGGCGAGGCCCGGGTCGAGGGGGCGCCGGGTGGACTGTCGGAACGGGAGCTCGAGGTGGCCCGGATGGTGCTCGACGGTGCCACCTACCGGGAGATCGGCGCCCGGCTGTTCATCACGCCGAAGACCGTCGAGCACCACGTCGCCCGCATCCGCACCACGCTGGGCGCCACCTCGCGGGCCGAGTTCGTGGCCGCGCTGCGAGAGGCGCTCGCCTGAGCCGGGGTGTCGGCGGGGCGACGGCAACCCCTCCCACCACAATGGGTGTGCTATTCAGATCCCCTATAGGCCCACCCCAGGCCGGGGGGTTACCCCGATGTCCGGGCACCGCCTCCAGCCGCACGCTAATGGCACGCCAGGCCGCGGCGGCCGGGCCCCAAGTCAAGGAGGCACCACAATGTCGGAGAACATCTACCAGGACCTGGTCAACTTCGTTCGCAGCCTGCTCCCGCCCCACCGCGACGCGGCCGTGCAGTTCTTCGCCGACCCCGAGGGCACCCTCGCGGCGCAGGGCTTCGCCGACACCGATCTGTCCGGCTACGACCTGTCCCAGGTTGTCAGCGACGCCTGCAACGACCCGTCGGTGCCACAGTCCACCCGGGACGCGGTGCAGGGCTACACCAGCACCAGCCACCCGGCCCGCTCGGTCGAGCACACCGTGCAGCAGCTGCAGCAGGTCACCACCGTGGTCTACGAGGGCGATGAGTACTTCGTGGACAATCGCACCACGATCGACGTGGAGCACCTCGAGGGCGACATCGACATCGACAACATCACCGCGCAGGGTGCCGGCGCCGCGGCGGCGGGCGGCGACATCAACCAGGCCAGCGGGAACTCCCAGATCATCGACGGTGACAACTTCGGCGACGCGAACAACGCCGGCGACCGCGGCGTGGTCGTGGACGTGGACAGCGGCTTCCCGGCCCGCGGTCCGCTGGCCGAGGAGCAACCGTTGCTGAGCCGCACCGAGGGTGGCCTCGGCGGCCTGCTCGGCGGGGGCGGCGGCCTGAACATCAACACCGGGGACGGGTTCGCCGGGGTGCAGGGCACGGGCCCGGTGGTCAACCCGGTC
>JBLNGJ010000286.1:0-5122 GCA_050264675.1 Micromonosporaceae bacterium | reverse complement strand
GAGCACCCAGATGATCAGATCGGCCAGGGCGAGCAGCCGGTCCGCCTCGACCCGGTGCTGCGTGGCCACGGAGTCGAAGTCCGGCAGATCCACCAGCACCAGGCCGGCCAGGGCCTCGTCGGCACCGGAGTCGTCACGGCCGTGGCGGTGGCCGATGCCGAGCCAGTCCAGCAGTTCGTGGGCCCGGTCCGGACCCCACACGCAGGCGTGGGCATCGCCGGTGGTCGGACGGCGCACGCTCACCGGTGACAGGTCCTCACCCACCAAAGTGTTGAACAGGCTCGATTTTCCGCTGCCGGTGGCGCCGGCGAGCGCGACCACGGTGTGGGCCCGCGAGAGCGCCAGGCGCTCGCCGGCGCGGTCGATGACGGCCCGGGCGGCCGCAAGGCGGGGGGCCGGAACGTAGGCCTCGGTGAGCCCGACGAACCGGGCCAGGGCCTGGACCCGGTCGACCAGGGCTTCCATCGGTGCGCGGACCGGCCGCGCGCGGGCGCCGACCACGCTCACCGCCGGCCGTCCGACCGATGGACGGTCGAACCCACCGGCCCGGTCGCCGGCGGATCGAGGAGGCGCGCGGCGACCCGGGCCCGGCGCACCGCATCGGCGGCAGAGCGCAGCGCCGCCGGTGCGTCCGGATCGATGCCCGGTCCGGCCAGCACCGCGCGGAAGCGGTGCGCCTCCTCGTCGAGCAAGCCATCCACCATCGCGATCAGGCGCTGACGGGCGATCGCGGCGAGCTCCCGCACGGCCTGGTCACCGAAGATGGCCTCGAGCACCTTCTGGGCCGCGATGGTGGTGCCGCCAGCAACCACGATCTCGGCGCCGGTCGGGATGAACGCGGTCGCGGTGAACACCGCGATCATGACCACCAGGCCGAGCCCGTTAACCGCGTAGGCGCCGAGCCGGGCCACGAACGCCTTGTTGCCGGCCTCGGTTCGCACCAGCTCGAGCACGTCCCGCTGCCAGTCCCGGACGTGGCGCTGGATCCGCTCGGTGAGGTCGTCGCGGGCCCGCCCGAGCGCCGGCTCGGCATCGAGCAGGCCGGCCCCGGCCGGGTGCCCGCGCCAGGCGGCGGCGGTCTGTTCAGCCGCGTCGGCGGCGGCGCCCCGGACCAGGGTCACCAGCCCGGACTCCAGGGCGCCCTGGAGCCGGCCGACCGGACCCGGGCGCCCGGTCACTGTGGCCACGAGACGGTCCCGCCACCGGCCGATGCGGGTCTGCAGGGCGCGCATGAACTCGCCGGTACCGACCAGCTCCTGCCACCGGGCCAGCACCTCGCCGCGCAGCAGGGTGCCGTCTCGCACACCATGCTCCACAGTGCTCCGAGCTGCCTGGTACGCCTGGGCCACACTGGCGGCGAGCGCCTCGGCCGCCTCGACCTGCGCCGTGGCCGCGCCGGCCAGCTCGAGCGTGCTGGCGTCGAGCGCGCCGATCGCCCCGTCCACCGTCTGGCGGACGACGGCGGCCCGCGCGGCGGCCGAGCGCGCGAGCGAGTGCAACCACTCGCCGACCGGGGCCACGGCCGCGGCCGGCAGCAGACCGTCCGATGTGGTGGCAAGCTCCTCCACCACAAACAACGGCGCCGCACCCAGCCCGTGCTGGCCCAGCATCTCGGCCAGGTGCGAGCCGACCGTGCCGGCGGCACCGGCCGGCACCCGGTCGAGCACGAGCGCGACCGCGGTGCCGCGGACCCGCGCGGTCCGCAGGAAGTCCCACGGCACCGCGTCGGCGTAGCGGGCGGCCGTGGTCACGAAGAGCCAGAGGTCGCCCGCCGCGAGCAGCTGCTCGGCCAGGGCGCGGTTGGCTTCCACGACCGAGTCGATGTCGGGGGCGTCGAGCAGCGCCAGCCCGGGCGTGAGCCGGTCCGACGGGGCCACCCGCAATGAACTGGCGTCACCGCGCGCGTCCCGGGTTCGCATCAGGTGGGGCAGCACGTGCGCGGCGGTGAACCAGCCCGCGTCGTCCGGGTGGCAGATCAGCACCGGCCCGCGGGTGGTCGGGCGCAGCACGCCGGTCGGGCTCACCGGCTGCTGGATGAGGCTGTTCACCAGCGTGGACTTGCCCGCGCCGGTCGAGCCGCCGACGACCACCAGCAGGGGGGCATCCAAGCGGGCCAGGCGCGGCAGCAGGTAGTCGTCGAGCTGGTCGAGCATGGCCCGGGCGGCGTGGCCGGCCGGCTGCGACGAGGGCAACCGGAGTGGGAACCGGGCCCGGGCGACGACATCGCGCAGGTCGGCGACGGCGGTGCGCAGGCCCTCCACCTACTCAGCGTGACTGAATCCCCGGGGCGCCGCCAAGCGTAACGATAACCGTCAATGCGCTGCGCCGCGGGTGATGCTGTGCTGAACAGCGACTGCGCCGAACTACGCAGCCAGGCCCGTGGCGCGGTCGAGGTGTTGCAGCAGATCGTGCGCCGCGAGCTCGACCGCCTTGTGTCGCCACTCCGCCGCCCGGTACACGCAGGCGATCAATGCTGCCCGGTGGACACGCCGGAAGTCGCCGTAGACGAATGCGTACCGCGCCTTGGTCTCGTCCGCAGCGCCATCGGTGAGCCCGAGGTGCCACTGCGCGTACTCCGGCCACGAGTGCGACTTCAGAAACACGTTCTGGGCGTCCGCGCCCGGCTGCACCTCGCCCCAGTCGCTGTTCAGCACGTACTGCCGGGCATCGATCAGACGCCTGGCCCGGGCCACGGCCGCCTGGTTGACCGAGTAGGAGGCCACAACCGTGATCGTCCCACGGACCGGGCGGTGCTGCAGCGCGGTCAGGCCCGACTGCGCAGCAGCTGGTCGACCCGTTGAAACGAGAGCCCGAGCAGCTTCGCCGTCTCTTGCAGCGAGAACCCCTCTCCGACCAACGCGTGCACGGCGATGGCCGACTGGTCCCGCCAGAGCTGCTGCGCGGCGTCCAACCACGTCCGGGCGCCGATCGCCTCACAGACGACGGTCTCGACCTCCGAGGGCAGCACGTACTCCAGGTCGATCTCGAACGTACGCTCGTCGGCGCCCAGGATCGTCGCGACGAGATCGCGACTGGCCTGCTCGACCGTGGTAAGTGTCCGCGCGTGGGTGAGCGCGTTGACCGGTGCGGTGTCCGCGCCGTCGCTGGCGCCCACCACCCGGGCGAGCCACCAGCCGCGTTCCCGCCAGGCCCGCACCTCGTAGGTCGGCTTCATCAGACGGCGTCCCGCCCATGCGCCTTCTGCTGCGGCGGCGGGCCGTCGACCCGGTCGTCGAGGGAGACGAACCGGGTCCACCGGTGGATCTGGACGATGTCGTCGTCGGCGTAGCGGACCGGACGGGGCCGGTGCGCCCGCACCTCGCCAAGGTCGTAACAGGCCGGGTCGAGCCCGGCGAGGCGGAGCACGTCACCGGCGGGTTGCCGGCGCACCCTCGTCTGGTAGGTCCGGCCGTCGATCATGAACACAACGGGCCTACGGATGTCGATGACATTGTCGAGGTGGCTCATCGCTATCCTGTCCTGGTCGCGCGCCCCGGATGGGCGGGTTCACCCTCCTGTCACCGCGCGGGACCGCGACGAAAGCGCCGCGCGAAAGTTGCTTCGACGATTTCGGCTCAGCCGCTTTCGGTCGGGGCGTTTTGCGCAACACACCGGTTGAGATGATGAAGGAGCTGGCTCCCACGGCGAGACTCGCCCACCCGCTGGTGGCCGACCGGGCCCGGCTCGACAAGATCACCGACAACATGGGCGCGCAGATCCAGAAGGTGATCTACGGACGGGCCCGGGGCATCCGGTCGGAACGAGCGCTTCACGGCGGCGAGTCGGTCGACGACGTGCTCCAGGACGCCCTGATCGCCCTGCTCGAGTACGACCCGGGCAAGCTTCGCACGAGCTGGGAGGCGCTCAGCGTCGGCATTGCCCGGAAGAAGGCGTACGCGGCGCTGCGGCGGGCCACCCGGGGACGGCGGGGCACCGACCGGGACGGCCCGGACGAGATCACCGTGATCGCCCTCGACGGCGTCTTCACCGACCTCCCGGACGACTCCGACGAGCACGACCCGGAGGTCATCTTCGAGCGCACCCAGCAGCAGCTGGTGCTGCTCCGGCTGGCCCGGGAGCGGCTGTCCCGCCGGGAGCGCAGGGTCTTCTTCGGCATCCACTTCGACGGCCTCACCCGGGCCGCGCTGGCCGAGGAGATCGGGCTGACGCCCCAGGCGGTGGGTCAGATGTACGTCCGGATCGTCAAGTCGCTCTACGCCGCGGCGTGCGAAGACCCCACGTTCCCCGGCATCGCCGGCGCGTGGCAAGGGAGGACCAGATGAGAGAGGACCCGGTCGACGCCGTGATCCTGGCATTCCTCGACCACCTCGAGGCCGGCGCGCCCCCGCCGACGCTCGACCACCTCGCCGACGACGACCGGCGGCGGGCCGAGGCCCACCTGACCGGCCTCCTCGCCGCCCGCGGCATCGACCCGCACGCGGCCCGGCCCTCGATCGAGTCGCTGCTGGTCGACACGCCGCTCGGCGGCCTGCTGCCGGCGCTGAGCCCGGTGGATGTGGACAGCACCGACCTGCGGTCGGCGCAGCGGGTGCTCGAGGGGGTCGACCCTCGCGCCCTGATCGAGATCGACCGCACCGGTTCCCTGGGCGCAACCCTGCGGTTGTCCTATCTGGACCTGCGGGCCCGGTTCGTGCTGATACCCGCCGCCGCGCCGGCGCTGACCGAGACCGTACGGGCGCTGGTCGAGGCCCTCTTCGAGGCCGACCCCGACACCAGCCGGATCGGCGTCGTCGCGGCGGGCAGCGAAGAGCTCACCACCCAGGTGCTCTCGGTCGAGGACGTCGGTGACACCATCACCACGCCGCACGGTGAGCCGCACCGCCGCTGGGAGCCGCCCCTGCCGCTGGCCCTGGCCGCCCGCCGGATGCTCGAGCAGAGCGCGCCCGAATGGCCGGCCTTCGACTTCGACCAGGCGCACAGCGAGGCGCTCGACCTCACCAGCATCGCCGCCGAGATCGCCCGGCGGGTCATCGAACGCGAGTCGGCCCGCTCCTACCGCGGCGACAAGCGGCGCGCCTACAAGGCGCTGCTCGGGCAGGAGCACGCCTTCGCCGACCTGGTGGCGAGGATCTCGGTCCGGGGCACCGGGGTCGACCTCGAG
>JBLNGJ010000285.1:0-6247 GCA_050264675.1 Micromonosporaceae bacterium | reverse complement strand
GGGCGTGGCGGTGAGGTTCGCGCTCCGGGTCGGGGGGGACGCGTCCTCCTTGGTCTCGGCCCGTTCTTCGTCACGGCCCGATCTTCGTCACGGCCCGATCTTCGTCTCGGCCCGATCTTCGTCACGGCCCGAGCTTCGTCATGGCCCGGCCCGGGATCCGACACCTCGCCCGATGCGCGACCGACGCCGCCGGACGGCAGCCCAGACCGCGCGGACGTCGCCGCGATCCAGGCCCAGTGACACCCCGAGGAAGCACACGGTCACGACGACACCCGCAAGCATGCCCGCCAGCACGGCCCGGCCGGCACCCGGGGTGCCCGCGCTCACCGCCCCTCCGACCAGCCAGCCGAGGCCGCCGGCCAGGCCGGCGGCGAGCACCGTGACGAGCAGCGCCCGCACCACCCCGGCCACCGCGGCCGCGCCGCGGCGCCGCCACACCACGACCAGCAGCGCACCGCCGAGCACGCTCATGCCGATGGAGTTGGCGGCGGCCAGGGCGCTCACCCGTTGGGCCGCTGGCACGGTCGCGGCCAGCACCAGCGCGGCCAGCGCGGTCACCGCCCAGCCCGCGGCCACCGTGACCGCCGCCCGGCGGGTCTCCCCCGCCGCGTAGAGCGCCCGGCTGAGCAGCGCGAAGAGTGAGTACCCGATCAACCCCGGCGCGAACGCGAGCACCGCCGCGGCGATGATGACCGGGCTCGGCCGGGTCGCGGTCACCACCGAGAGCAGGTGCCCGGCCGGCACCGCGAGACCGATCAGAGCGGCGGTGCCGAACCCGGCGCAGAGCACCACGGCCCGGGTGACCCGGCTCAGCGTGGCGTCGAAGCGCTCGTGCTCGCCGGCCGACTGGGCCTGGGCCAGGGCCGGGAACGTCGGCGTGCTCAGCGGCACCGCGAGCACCGCCCACGGCAGCAGGAACACGGTCTGGGCCAGGGTGAAGATGACCAGGCTGCCGGCCTGGGCGCTGCCGTTGGCCAGGTAGATCAGGTAGGCCAGGGTGAGCTGCTGCGCCACCACGGTGACCACGGCCGCGCCGGCCAGCCCGACCGCGCGCCGACGCAGGCCGGGCTCGATCGCGTACCGGGGACGAAACCGCAGCCCGAGCGGGCGCAGCGGCACCAGCAGGCACAGCGCCAGCACAGCCACCCCGAGCGTGGTGCCGACGGCAAGGATCAGCTCGCCAGCGCGGCTGACGCTCGCCACCGGCGTGCCGGCGCCGTCGACCGCGGCGAAGAGCAGATAGGCGCCGACGACGGTGAGGCTGGACAGCAGCGGCGCGAGCACCGGCCAGGCGAAGCGGTGGTGCGCGTGCAGCACCCCGGTGAGCACGATGCCCACGCCGTAGAGCGGCACCTGGACGGCGAAGATGCGCAGCATCCGGGCGCCCACCGCGACCGCGTCCGGGGCGGCGTGGTTGGCCAGCAGCGCGACGACCGGCTCGGCGACGAACGCGAGCAGCAGGGCGAGCGGCACCAGCAGGGTCAGCGTCCAGGTCAGCAGCGCCGAGGCGAGCTCACCGACCCGTCCGCGTTCGCCCGCCGCCACGGCCCCGGCGAGCAACGGCACGACCAGGCTGGCCAGCGCACCGCCGGCGGCGATCTCGAAGAGGATGTTCGGCACCGTGTTGGCGGTCTGGTAGATGTCACCCAGGTCGGTGCTGCCGACCGCGCCCGCGAAGACGAGGGTACGGGCGAAGCCGGTGACCCGGCTCAGCACGGTCAGCCCGGCGATCAGGGCGGCCGCGGCGGCGATCCATCCGGCGACGTTCCGCCCGACCGGACCCGACCCGCTCATCCGGTCACGGCCGCCGCCCCAGCGCGTCCAGCTCGCGCAGGCCGGGCGTGGCCTCGATGACCCGGGTGAAGCTGACCCGCTCGCTCGCCGCGGTCAACGCGGCCAGGCCGGCCAGCGTGGCCGCGCGTCCGACCGTGCCGGTACGGGCGGCCAGCGCCACTCCGAGCACCGCGCCGAGCGCGTTCGCCCCGCAGTCGCCGAGCATGACCCGTTCGGCCAGATCGTCCGGCAGCACCCCGGCGGCGGCGCCGAGTGGGCCGGCCACCGCCGCGCCCACCGCCGTGCCGGCCAGTGGGGCGCCGAGCAGCAGGCCGGCCTTGACCGCGCGGCCGGGGCGCAGGTCGAGCAGGTTGACCAGGTTCGCCGTGCCGGCGATCACACCCGCCCCGAGCAGCGTGTCCACGCCGCGGCGCAGCCGGCCGCGCTGCCGGTTGGGCAGCAGCGCGGCGGCGGCGAGCCCGGCCGCGCCCACACCGACAATCTTCACCAGGCCGCTGGTCACCCGGCCGTCCCGGAGCGCGGACAGGTGACCCCGGAAACCCTTGGCGCGCTGCTCCGGGCGGGCGCCGACCACGTCGTCGTAGCATCCGACCGCGCCCGCGCCGAGCCCGGCCACCAGGGCCGAGACGGCCAGCGCCGGCTTGCCTTCCGCCACCGCCCCGCCCGCGGCGCCGAGACTCGCCGCGACGGCCAGCGCCGGGCCGGCGGCCAGGCTGACCGGATGGCCCCGGAAGTTCGTGCGGGCCCAGGCGGGATCGTCGACGGCGCCGTCCGGACGGGGCTCGGCGCCCGGCGGCGTCCAGCCCCGGGCGGCCCCGAGCGCCGCGCGAGCCAGCACCACGCCGGCACCGGCGAGGATCAGCCGCCCGGCGGCCCGTTGCCAGGAAGCCCGGCCGCTCATGCCGCACCTCCCGACGTCGCGCACCGCTACTGGGTCATCTTCGGCAGCAGGGTAGCGCCGGCACCGATGCCGTAGTGTCCGGGCCGGCCGGCGAGCTGGTTGACCACGGCGAGCGCGGTCACCAACCGCCCCTGCGGCGTGGACACATTATCCACAGTGGAGACGTTCGCCTTCAGCCGTGGGTCGCCCCGCAGCTGGGCCACCACGTTGCCGTCACCGGCGTCGCTGGTCGACGCGACCACGACATTGCCTGCCTGGTCGAACTGGTCGACCATGGTGACCACGGCGAGGTTCTTGCGCGCCGCCTCCTTGTCGGTCACCGGCGGGCCGGAGATGACCACGACCACCTCGGCCGTCGCGGTGACGTCCTTGGCCACGGTGAGGTAGCCCTTGCCGCGGTACGCGTCGAGCACCTTCTGCCGGTCGTCCGCGGTCACCTCCGGGGTGTGGTCGAGCAGCACCGCGGCGAGCAGGGCAGCCGAGGCCTCGACCCCGTCGGTGTTGGTCGGCAAGGTGCCGCCCAGGCCCACCGGCAACGACGTGTGGGCCAGGTCGAGCAGCTCGTCGTTGAAGGCCGGGTCGGTGAACTTGTCCTTGATCTCCAGGCGGCCGGCGATCGTCGCGTCGGCGGTGGTGAGCATGTCGGCGACGTCGTTGACGTAGTCGGCCCCGGACGGCAGCGAGACCACCAGCACCCGGTTGGCGGCCAGCCGCCCGTCCAGCAGGGCCGGCGCGATCGCGGTGGCGAAGGCTTCCCGGCTGGCCACATCGTCCTCGAGGTGGTTGATCAGGTCCCGGTACTCCTGGTTCTGCTGTCCCAGGCCGGTGACCTGGTCGCGCAGCTGGTCGGCGATGGCGCCGTTGAGCGCGGTGGTGCCGAGCACCAGTCCGATCGCCAGAGCCATGAACACCGCGGTCAGGGAGACCACGTGGTACCTGAAATTGATCACGAGAAGAGCCTCTGCAGCTGGAACATGAGGTTGTCCCACCACTCGGCGAGCACGCCCAGGTACGCCTTGCCGACGGTAGAGACGGCGATCGCGGCCGCCATCGCCCCCAGCGCCGACATGACCAGCAGCAGCAGCGCCGAGCCGGACAGGTTCTGCCGGTAGAGCCGGCTCACACCCTTGGCGTCGACCAGCTTGCCGCCCACCTTGAGCCGGGTCAGGAACGTCGAGGCCATGCCGGCCCGGCCCTTGTCCAGGAACTCACCCAACGTGGCGTGCGTGCCGACGGCCACGATCAGCGAGGCACCCTTCTCGTCGGCGAGCAGCATCGCGATGTCCTCGCTGGTCGCCGCGGCCGGGAAGAGCACCGCCGGCACATTGAGCTGCTCCAGGCGGGCCTGACCCGGTGCGTGCCCGTCCGGGTACGCGTGCAGCACCACCTCGGCACCACAGCGCAGCACGTCGTCGGAGACCGAGTCCATGTCGCCCACGATGAGATCGGGTGTGTACCCGGCCTCGACGAGCGCGTCGGCCCCGCCGTCCACGCCGATGAGCACCGGCTTGAACTCCCGGATGTACGGGCGCAGCACGTCCAGGTCGTCCTTGTAGTCGTAGCCGCGGACCACGATCAGGCAGTGCCGGCGGGCGATCGAGGTGGTGATGTCGGGCACTCCGACGCCGTCCAGGAGCAGGTCACGCTCCTGCTTGAGGTACTCCATCGTGTTCGCGGCGAACGCTTCGATCTGCACCGAGAGGCCCTCACGGGCATCGGCCATTGCCTTGGCGACGGTCTCCGCGTCCTGGCGCACGCCGTAGGCGATCGGGGTGCCGTCGAGCAGCACGGTGTTGCCGTCGATCACCACCACGTCGCCCTCGCGCAGCAGGTGGAAGGTGTCCTCGCCGAGGTCGTCCACGAGCGGAACCCCGGCCTGGATGAGCACCTCCGGCCCCAGGTTCGGGTAGCGCCCCGAGATCGACGGCTTGGCGTTGACCACGGCGCAGGCCCCGGCGGACACCAGCGCCTCGGCCGCCACCCGGTCCAGGTCGACGTGGTCGATCACCGCGACATCGCCCGGACGCAACCGGCCGACCAGGCGTTTTGTTCGCCGGTCGAGTTTGGCCATGCCGCTGATCACGCCCGGTTCAGCCACCCGGGCCCGGCGCAACGTGGGTAACCGCATCGCGCACTATCTTGACATCTTGCCGCGAGCTTCGCCGGGGCGATACCGCCCCCGCGCGGCCGGCCCCCCTCCTAGATGGCGGCCGCCCCTCTCCTAGATCTTGGATGATTCGCGGGCCTCCAGGCCCTCGAATCATCCAAGATCTGCAAACTATGGGTCGTTGGCCCGCCAACCGGCCACCGGCAGGGCGAACTTCGCCACCAGGCGATCGGTGAACGGCTGCGGCCTCAGCCGGGCCACCCGCACCGGCGGGTCGCCTCGGCGTGCGGTCAGCGCCGAGCCGGGCGGGATGGGAAAGACCCGCCGCCCGTCGCAGCAGAGCACCGCGGCCGGCCCGTTCGGGTCGGTGGTCACCGTGATCGTGGAGGACGGCGCGGTCACCAGGGCCCGGCTGAACAGCGCGTGGGCGCTGATCGGCACCAGCAGCAAGGCCTCGACACCGGGCCAGACCACCGGACCGCCGGCCGAGAATGCGTACGCGGTGGAGCCGGTCGGGGTGGCGCAGACCACGCCGTCGCACCCGTACCGCGACAGCGGCCGCCCGTCCACGTCGACCCGCACCTCGAGCATGCGCTCGCGCACACCCTTCTCGACGGTCGCCTCGTTCAGCGCCCACGACCTGGCCACCAGGTGCCCACCGTGCTCGACGGTCACGTCGAGCGTGAGCCGCTCGTCCACTCGGTACTCCCGCGCGACCACCTGCCGGACCGCCAGGTCGAGGTCGGCGCCCTCGGCCTCGGCGAGGAAGCCCACCTTGCCCAGGTTGATGCCGAGCAGTGGCACCCCCGCCGGCCGGGCCAGCTCGGCGGCGCGCAACAGCGTCCCGTCCCCACCGAGGGCAAAGACGATCTCGACGCCGGCGGCCGCCTCCGGCCCGGCGAAGGGTTGCACGCCGGGCAGATCGACCTCGCCGGCCTCGTCGGCCACGACCCGGACCGCGAAGCCGGCCGCGATCAGGTCCTTCGCCACGGTACGGGCGTGCTCGGTGCTCTCCCGCCGGCCGGTGTGGGTCACCAGCAGCGCCGCGCGGCTCATCGGTCCACCGCTTGATCCGCCGCTGGTACCGCCGCTTGATCCGCCGCGTCGACGATGTGTCCGGCCACCGCGCGTACCGCGTGCTCATCCACCGCCGGCGCGCCGCGGCGCAGCCACAGGAAGAACTCGACGTTCCCCGACGGCCCGGGCAGTGGGCTCGGCTGGACGCCGGCCACCCCGAGCCCCAGCCCGGCCGCGGCGGCCGCCACCGCCAGCACCGCGTCGGCCCGCTGGGCCGGGTCGCGGACCACGCCGCCCGGGCCGACCAGCTCGCGTCCCACCTCGAACTGCGGCTTGACCATGGGCACCAGGTCGCCGTCGGGCTCCACACAGGCCGCCAGTGCCGGCAGGACCAGGCGCAGCGAGATGAACGAAAGATCGGCCACCAC
>JBLNGJ010000284.1:0-9207 GCA_050264675.1 Micromonosporaceae bacterium | reverse complement strand
AATGCTGACCGGGGTCGGCCTGGCGAGCTCGGCCGGGCTGAACGCGTACATCCCGTTGCTGATGCTGGGCCTGCTGGCCCGCTTCACCGACTTCATCACGCTGCCGGCCGGGTGGCAGTGGCTGGAGAACGGATGGACGCTGGCGATCCTCACCATCCTGCTCTCGATCGAGGTCGTGGCCGACAAGATCCCGATTATCGATCACGCCAACGACATGGTGCAGACGCTGGTCCGCCCGACCGCCGGCGGGCTCGCCTTCGGCGCCGCGTCCTCCCCGGTCACCGTCTCCGACCCCGGTTCCTTCATCAGCGAACATCAATGGGTGCCGATCGTGGCCGGCATCCTGATCTCGCTCGTCGTGCACACGGTGAAAGCGACCGCCCGTCCGGTCATCAACGCCTCGACGGTGGGTCTGGGCGCGCCGCTGGCGAGCACCCTGGAGGACGTCTTCAGCACGGTGATGTCGGCGGTCGCGATCATCCTGCCGATATTGATCATCTTCTTCGTGCTGTTGCTCGCCGGCGGCCTCATCTCGCTGCGCCGGGCCCGCATGCGACGCCGCGCGCTCCGCCGAGCGGCCCGGGCCGCCCAGGTCAGCGGAGAAGCCCACGACGGGCAGACCCTCGATCTCTGGCGCTGACGGCACACCGGGTGCTGGTCGGTTGCCGGGTCGAGCTGACCGCGGCCGCGGACCGACCTCAGTCCACTGTGGAGAGCCTTACTGGCTGGCCCCGGTGGTGTGCCGCCGCCGCATAACCCGGGTGACCGCCCAGATGGCCAGGACGGCGAGCACGACCTGGATGAAATGCTTGGTCCAGTCGATGCCGGCGGTCTCCCCCACGCCCAACCAGTCGGCGATCACGCCGCCGATCAGCGCCGCCGCGACGCCGGCACCGATCGTGGCCCAGGCCGGGATGTCCTGCCGGCCCGGCAGCAGCAGCTTGCCGAGATATCCGAGCACCACGCCGACGATGAGTGCCCACAGGATCGTACCGATCATGATGACCCCCTCCCCTCGAATCCTGCCCGCTGCTAGCGGGTTAGGCGAGCAAATGGCGCATTTCGCCGGGCTTGGCCGACTCGGCCCTCCGGCTTGGCCGACTCGGCCCTCCGGCTCAGTAGGTGTAGAACCCCCGCCCGCTCTTACGCCCGAGGTCGCCCGCAGTGACCATGCGCTGCAGCAGCTCGGGCGGGAAGAACTTCCCGTCTGCGGTGTCGGCGTAGATGTTCCTGGTCGCGTGCAACAGGACGTCGAGCCCGGTCAGGTCGGTCGTGGCGAGCGGGCCCATCGCATGCCCGAAGCCGAGCTTGCACGCCGTGTCGAGATCGTCGGCGGTGACCACGCCCGACTCGACCAGGCTTACCGCCTCCATCACCAGGGCGGCGATAAGCCGGGTGGTGACGAACCCGGCCACGTCCCGGTTCACCACGATGCAGGTCTTGCCGACCTCCTCGGCGAAGCTGCGGGCCCGGGCCAGCGCCTCATCGCTCGTCTTGAAGCCGCGGACCAGCTCACAGAGCCTCATCATGGGCACCGGGGAGAAGAAGTGGGTGCCGACTACCCACTCCGGCCGCTGAGTGGCCGCGGCGATCTGGGTGACCGGGATCGCCGAGGTGTTCGTGGCGAGCACGGTGCCCTCGGGGCAGATCCGGTCGAGGGCCTTGAAGACCTCGTGCTTGACGTCGATCTGCTCGAAGACCGCCTCGACCACGATGTCGGCGCCCGCGGCCGCGTCCAGGTCGGTGGTGGGGCTGATGCGGTGCAGGGAAGCCTCGACCTCGTCCTCGCTGAGGGTGCCCTTCTTGGCAAAACGCAGCAGCGACGAACGTACGGCCGCCAGCCCGCGCCCTACCGCGGCGTCATCCAGGTCGCGCAGCGTCACGTCCCAGCCCGCTTGGGCGGCAACCTGTGCGATGCCCGAGCCCATCAGCCCGGCCCCGATAACCGCGACCCGACCCATGTCGCCCTCCATTTCTCACCACCTGCCCGCGACCCTACCGGGCCGCAAACGGCGCACTCTTCCGGTGGGCTGGGCCGCCGATGCCACCGCGCCCGGTCCGGGCCGATGGCAGACTTGGCAGCGTGCCGGTGCGGGCCGACGGCGTGATCGTCCAGATATTCATCGCGTTCGTCATGATCGGAGCGCTCGGCCTCGTGCTGCGGTGGACCTTCGGCGGCCCACGACGATCTTCACTGAGGGGTACGGGCGAGCCGGCGGCAACCAGTACGGGCGAGCCGGCGCCGCCCGATGTGACGGCGCCGTTGGAACCACGCCCCGTCGACGGGCCTATGCCGCCGCCCGGCGAGGTGCCGGTCAGCGTGGCTTCGCCCGCCGGCACCGCCGTCGCCGAGGATTTCGGACTGCTCACGCCGGTGGTCACCGTTGAGACGGCGGCGATGGCCGACCGGGTACGCGCGCGCCTGCGTGCGGCCGGGATCCGCGCGACCACCAGTCGCGGGCAGGACGGGCGCTACCGCGTCCTTGTGTTCTCCTCGGATCTGCGTCGGGCGCGGCGCATCGAGGGTTCCCCGTGCTGATCGCGACGCCCCGCCCGCGACCGGAGCGACCGTTGCCGAAGCGCGGACGGGTCAGCGGATGGCCTGGAGGTCGAAGTCGGGCTCGGGTGGGGCCTCGACGCGTTCGGCCGGCGCGCCGAGACGCTGCAGGTCGGCCACAAAGTCGGGGTAGCCGCGGTCGATATGGTGCACGTTGGATACCTCGGTGAACCCGTCAGCGCAGAGCCCGGCGATCACCAACCCGGCGCCGGCGCGGATGTCGGTGGCCCGCACCGGCGCGGCCGAGAGCATCGGCCGCCCCCGTACCACGGCGTGCTTGCCGTCGGTGCGGATCTCGGCCCCGAGGCGGAGCACCTCCTGCACGAACATGAACCGTCCATCGAAGATGTTCTCGGTAATCATCGAGGTGCCGTCGCTGACCGCGGCGAGCCCGATGGCCATCGGCAGCAGGTCGGTCGGGAAGCCGGGGAAGGGCAGCGTGACGATGTCGACCGCGCTGGGACGGCGGGTCATCTGGACCCGGAAGGAGTTCGGCGTGGTGTCCACCGCGGCGCCGGCCGTGGCGATCTTATCCAGCGTGGTCTCCAGGACGGCCGGGTCGACGCCACGTCCGGGGATGTCGCCGCGGGTCATAGCCACGCCGATGGCCCAGGTGCCGGCGACGATGCGGTCGCCGACCGTGCGATGCCGGATCGGACGTAGGTCGCTCACACCCTCGACCACGAGCCGGGAAGTGCCGGCGCCGCTGATGTGCGCGCCCATCCCGGCCAACAGGGCGCAGATGTCCACGATCTCCGGCTCGCGCGCGGCGTTGTCGATCTCGGTGACGCCCTTGGCCAGCACGGCCGCCATGAGCAGGTTCTCGGTCGCGCCGACGCTGGGAAACTCGAGGATGATCCGGGCCCCCCGCAGGCCGGCCGGGGCCGAACCGATGATGAAGCCGTGCTCGCCGGAGATCTCGGCGCCGAGCTGAGCCAGGCCCGCCACGTGCATGTCCAGGCCCCGCGAACCGATGGCGTCGCCGCCCGGGTGGGCCACCCGTACGTAGCCACGCCGAGCCAGCAGCGGACCGAGCACGCAGATGGAGGCGCGCAGCCGGCGCACCAGGTCGTAGTCGGCCTCGGTGCCGGGCTGCTCGGGCGCGTTCACGCTGAGCTCGACCGGGCCGGCGGTGCCCGCCCCGGCGACCTCCACGTCGCAGCCCAGCCGCCGCAGTACCTCGCCCATGATGGCGATGTCAGTGATTCGCGGCACATTGGCGAGCTGGGTCCGTCCCGGTGCCAGCAGGGCCGCCGCCATCAGCTTGAGCGCGGAGTTCTTCGCCCCGACAACCGCGACCTCGCCCTCCAGCCGGGCTCCGCCGCGTACCCTGATCACGTCCATCGCCCGTCATGGTAGGGCGCTGCGGGGGCCGAACGCCGGTTGTATGCCTAGGCTGAGCGTATGCGCGACGACGCGTTCTTTTCAGCGGAGGAGCCAGCATGACCGTGCACCTGACCCGCATCTACACCAAGACCGGTGACGCCGGGATGACCGGGCTCGGCGACGGCAGTCGGGCCCCGAAGACCGACCCACGCATCGAGGCGTACGCCGATGTCGATGAGACGAACGCCGCCATCGGGGTCGCGCTGGCGTTGGGCGAGCTCAACGAAGGGGTGTGCGTAGTCCTGCGGTCGTTGCAGAACGACCTGTTCGACGTCGGCGCCGACCTGTGCACGCCGCTGGAGCCGCAGAGCGCCGGCTCACCCGTCCGGCTGCGCATCACCGAGGAGTACGTGGACCGGCTCGAGCACTGGTGCGACGAGTTCAACGCGCACCTGCCGAAGCTGGACTCGTTCGTGCTGCCGGGTGGCACGGCCGGCGGCGCGCTGTTGCACGTCGCGCGGGTGGTGGCCCGGCGCGCCGAGCGCCGCGCCTGGGCGCTGATCGAGGCCGACGCCGACCGGGTCAATCCGGTCGCGGCGAAGTATCTCAACCGGCTCTCAGACCTGCTCTTCATCCTCAGCCGGGTGGCCAACCCAGGCGGCGATGTCACCTGGCGCCCCGGCGGCGACCACTGACCCGGCAGCGACCTCCGGAGCACCTGAGCGTGTGGATTTTTCCGTGCTGGAGCACGGGAAAGTCCACGCGATCACGGAGGTCACGTGGGTCCTAGGCGTAAGGGCGCAGCGCACCGGGCGGCGCCGACTCCAGCCAGGAGACGAAGCCGGTGAAGGTGGTTTCGGAGAACGCGATATCGACCCGCTCACCGGCCCGGTCGCAGCGCACCACGATCCAGTCCTCGGCCATCACCAGCCGCTCCTCGCCGTGCGGCGCCCGCCGGTCGGCGATGCGCAGGCCGTGCCGGGAGAGCACGTGGCGGGGGCGCAGGCCCAGGCTGAACACCCGGTACCAGCGCAGCTCGTCACCGACGAACCGGCCCAGCCCCGGCGCCCAACCCCGCTGCTTCACCAGGGTGTTGAGCCGCACGCTCATGTCGATGGTGCCGCCGCGCAGGATGAGTTCGCGCCGGACGAAGACCGCGAGCAGCACGGCGAGCAGGAGTGAGGCCGCGACGCCGGCTGCTTCGAAGGCCCTCATCGAGGGTGGGTCAGGCGGCGGTGGGGTTGGTCACGCGGGCGGCGGCCGGGTCCGGGCCGCTCGCGGGGGCCGCGCTCTCCGCGAGCACGGTCACCCCGTCCTCGGTGACTGAGAGGAACCCGCCGGCCACGTCGTAGCCGATCTCCTCGGCGTCCCACTTGATCCTGATCCGGCTGGGCTCGGCGAGCTGACCGAGCAGTGGCGCGTGGCCGGCGAGCACGGCGAGCTCGCCCTCGGTGGTGCGGGCCACCACCATGTCGGCCATTCCGCTGTAGACCTTGGCCTCGACGGCGACGACCTCGACCGGGAACTGCTTGGACACCTGGACCTCCTCGCCTCGAGCCGCGCCGACGCCGGTGCAGCCGAGTCTAGAAGGTGCCCCGCCGGCGCTGGCGCGGCGGTGCCGTGAACGTGGGCGACGCCACCTGACGCGGCGCCCGCTCGGCCCGGCGGCTCGGGTATGGCGGCTCGGGTACGGCGGCTCGGCACGGCGGCTCGGGTACGGCGGCTCGGCACGGCGGCGGGCGCAGCTTGCGGTGATCTTCGATAGCATGCGCCAAACGATCCACGCGACAGCGGCTGCTCGCGGCTGCGGTGTTCGCTCCGCTCGCTCCTCGCGCTCGCGTGAAACGACTGCTCGCGGCTGCGGTGCTCGCTCCGCTCGCTCCTCGCGCTCGCGGGAATGGAGACGACATGACTTCCCCGACGATCGGCGGCTCGCCTCGCGTGCTCGCCGTGTGGGCGATGCTCGGCTACGCCGGGCTGACCCCGGTCTTCGCGTTCCTGGACTGGATCTTCCCGTCGTCACCGGCGACCTTCGCCAGCCGTTCGTACGGTGACTTCGACAACTTCGTGAATGTGTTCACGATGGTCCTGCCGGTGCTCGCGGTGCTCCTCGCGGTATATGTCGAGCCCGGTCTGCCGGGGGCCCGACTGATGGCCACGGTCGCGCTCGTCGAGTACGCGGTGGTGCTGCTCTTCGGCGTGGTGACGCTGCTGGTCGGGCTCGGCGTCGCGTTCAGCGACTACCCGGGCAACGCGCTCTACTCGTTCGGCCGGGCCCTGGACGGCCTCGGCTACCTCGTGCTCGGCGTGGGCGAGCTGATCCTCGTGGCGATCGCGATGCTCGTGGTCTACCGGGCCTACACCGCGCTCGGTGGCCGGCTCACGACCTGGCGCCCCTAGACCCAGAACCCACTCAGCCTCCGAGATCTTGGATGAAACGCGGGCCGGGAGGCCCCAGTTTCATCCAAGATCTCGGAGGTTCAGCTACTCCCGGGCCAACTTCGCCGCGTTGCGCTCCAGGTCGTCCAGGCCGCCGCACATGAAGAAGGCCTGCTCCGGGAAGTGGTCGAACTCGCCTTCGGAGATGCGCTTGAATGCCTCGATGGTGTCCTTGACCGGCACGAACGAGCCTTCGATGCCGGTGAACACGGTGGCCGCGTAGGTGTTCTGGGAGAGGAACCGCTCGATCCGGCGGGCCCGGCCGACGGTCACCTTGTCTTCCTCGGAGAGCTCGTCCATGCCGAGGATGGCGATGATGTCCTGCAGGTCCTTGTACCGCTGCAGGATCCGCTTCACCTCGGTGGCGACGTTGTAGTGCTCCGCGCCCACGTACTCCGGCGCGAGGATGCGCGAGGAGGAGGCGAGCGGGTCCACCGCCGGGTAGATGCCCTTGTCCGAAATGGAGCGTTCCAGGTTCGTGGTGGCGTCGAGGAAGGTGAACGTGGTGTGCGGAGCCGGGTCGGTGTAGTCGTCAGCCGGCACGTAGATCGCCTGCATCGAGGTGATGGCGCGCCCGCGCACCGAGGTGATCCGCTCCTGCAGCTGACCCATCTCGTCGGCGAGCGTGGGCTGGTAGCCCACCGCGCTCGGCATCCGGCCGAGCAGGGTGGAGACCTCCGAGCCGGCCTGGGTGAACCGGAAGATGTTGTCGATGAAGAGCAGCACCTCCTGGTGCTGCACATCGCGGAAGTACTCGGCCATGGTCAGCGCCGAGAGGCCGACCCGCAGACGGGTGCCCGGCGGCTCGTCCATCTGGCCGAAGACGAGCGCGGTCTGCGGCAGCACGCCGGACTCATCCATCTCGATGATGAGGTCGTTGCCTTCGCGGGTACGCTCGCCGACGCCGGCGAAGACCGAGGTGCCGCCGAAGTTACGGGCCACCCGGATGATCATCTCTTGGATGAGCACCGTCTTGCCCACGCCCGCGCCGCCGAAGAGGCCGATCTTGCCGCCCTTGACGTACGGGGCGAGCAGGTCGAGCACCTTGATGCCGGTCTCCAGCATCTCGGTCTTCGGCTCCAGGTCGGCGAAGGCCGGCGGCAGCCGGTGGATCGGCCACCGGTCGGTCACCTCCAACCGCTCGCCCTCCTTGAGGTTGAGGCAGTCGCCGATGGCGTTGAAGACGTGCCCCTTGGTGATGTCACCCACCGGCACGCTGATGGGCTGCCCGGTGTCGCGCACCTCGGCACCCCGGACGAGCCCGTCGGTGGGCTGCATCGAGATGGTGCGCACCACGTTGTCGCCCAGGTGCAGGGAGACCTCAAGGGTGAGCGTCTTGGTGCCCTCGGCCAGCGTCACGTCGACGTGCAGCGCGTTGAAGATCTCCGGGATCGCGTCGCGGGGGAACTCCGCGTCCACGACCGGGCCGATCACCCGCACCACTCGACCGACGGCCTGCTTGGTCTGCGCAGCAGCTGTCATCACACTTCACTCCCCGCCTCCGCGAGCGCGTTCGCGCCGCCGACGATCTCACTGATCTCCTGGGTGATCGCAGCCTGTCGGGCGGAGTTCATCTCCCGGGTCAGGTTGCGAATCATCTCTTCTGCATTGTCGGTCGCGCTCTTCATGGCCCGCCGCCGAGCGGCCGACTCGCTCGCCGCGGCGTCGATGAGAGCGGCGTAGATGCGGGTGTTGATGTACTTGGGCAGCAGCGCGTCGAGCAACGCGTCCGGGTCGGGCTCGAACTCGTACGCCGGCAGCGGCCCGGCCACCCCGGCCTCCTGCTCCTCCACCTGCATGGGGGCGAGCACATTGGCCACCGGGGTCTGGGTCATCAGCGAGCGGAACTGGGTGTGCACGATGTGCAGCTCATCCACGCCGAGAACGTTGTCGGCACCGGCGTCGCGGGCCCCGCCCGGCTCGACCGAATCCACGTCGTCCGCGCCGGCCACGAAGGCGTCGATGAGGGTCACCCCGATGGTGCGGGCATCGGCGAAGGACGGCTGCTCGGAGAAGCCGGTCCAGGTCGTCTCCATAGGACGTTTACGGAACCGGTAGTACGTCACACCCTTGCGCCCCACCACGTAGAGCGCGACGTGCTTGCCCTCATCCCGCAGGCGCGAGATGAGCTGCTCGGCGGTGCGGATGGCGTTGGCGTTGTAGCCACCGCACAGGCCCCGGTCGCTGGTGATGACCAGCACGCCGGCGCGCCGCGCCACCGGACGCGGCTGCAGCAACGGGTGGTCGACGTTGGCGTTGCTCGCCAGTGCGGTGAGCACCTGCGTGATCGCGGTGGCGTACGGGCGGGAGGCGGCCACCCGCTCCTGGGCCCGGGCGATGCGGCTCGTCGCGACGAGCTCCATCGCCTTGGTGATCTTCTTCGTCGAACGGGTGGTGCGGATCCGCCGGCGAAGGACGCGTACCTGACCAGCCATCGCTACTGCCTCGGCGGAGGAGTTCGCTTGACCCGCACGACCTTCTCCTGGCCTTCGACGCCGGCCGCCATCGCCTCGGCCTCCGCCTCGTTGATCCGCAGACCGCCGTCCTTGGCCAGGAAGGTCTCCTTGAAGTGGCTGATCGCCTCGTCCAGCACCGCGATGAGGTCGTCGTTCCACTCGGCATCGGCGATGAGGTCCAGCGTGCCCTTGTGGTGGTGGCGCAGGTACTGCAGGAACTCGCCCTCGAACCGGCGCACCTCGTCGACCGGCACGTTGTCGATCTTGCCTTCGGTGCCCATCCAGACCGACACGGTCTGCTCCTCGGGCGGGTAGGGCGAGTAGGCCGGCTGTTTGAGCAGCTCCACCAGCCGGGCGCCCCGATCCAGCTGCGCGCGCGAGGCGCGGTCGAGGTCGGAGGCGAATGCGGCGAACGCCTCCAGCTCACGG
>JBLNGJ010000283.1:0-4560 GCA_050264675.1 Micromonosporaceae bacterium | reverse complement strand
CCCCGCGCCGGGTGGGGAGAATTATCCGGGCTTTGGGTTGGGATGCGCTTTGTCACTTAACATCCCACGGCATGACCGCGATCTTGGCCAGGTGGCGGGGAGACGGGGTGGTCACGGTCAGGTCAGGCAGGCCGCCGGCAGGTCGAACCAGCGCAGGTCCTCAAAGTCGGCGGAGAGCCGACCGCCGGGGTTGGCTTCGCGGTGGCCGGCCTCCGGCTGCTCGGCGAGCTTCGCGAAGAGCTCCCGCGCGTCGGCCAGGTACTCCTCGAAGGCCGATTCGGGCGCCCGCTCGTGCCGGGCCGGGTAGCGCAGCCGGCCACTGGAGTCGTAGCGCAGCTGGGACAGGCGCAGCGGTGGCTCGACCAGGCCGCCATGGTGGCGCCAGAGCCCGGTGTGCGGGTTGAACCGGTACGCGGGCAGCAGCAGCCACCCGTACGTGGCGACCAGGCTCACCGCCTCGAGCAGGTAGTTGAAGGTCGGCTCGGAGATGAAGTAGTTGAAGCTCACCCGTACCCAGCCGGGTTTGATGCCCTCGCAGCCGGCGATGATCTCCCGTTCGAACCGGTGTGAGCGGTCCAGGTCGATGCCGAGCAGGCGGTGGCCGTACGGCCCGGCGCACGAGCAGCCGCCGCGGGACTGGATGCCGAACAGGTCGTGCAACAGCGCAACCACGAAGTTGTGGTGCAGGTAGCGGCCGCCGGGGCGACGGACCACAAAGGACAGAATGGACAGCCGGTCGGCGTCGACGTTGCCGAGGATCTGGATCTGTGGGTGGGCGCCCCAGGTGGTCACCGCCCGGCGCAGGAAGTGCTCCTCATGGGCCCGGATCACGTCCGGACCGACCGCATGCTTGAGCTGGAAGACCAGCCCGGCCCGAATCGACTCGACGATGGCCGGCGTGCCGCCCTCCTCGCGGTGGGCCGGGTCGGTGATGTAGTGGTGCTCGAACGGGTTGACGTAGTCGACCGTGCCGCCACCCGGCACCGTGGGCACCCGGTTGCGCAACAGTTCCCGCCGGACCACCAGCACGCCGGGTGTGCCCGGGCCGCCGACGAACTTGTGCGGGGAGAGGAAGATCGCGTCCTTGTACGCCTTCGGGTGGCGGGTACATCGCCCGTACATCTCGATCTCGACGTACGGGGCGGCGGCGGCGAAGTCCCAGAACGACAGCGCACCGTGGCGGTGCAGCAGGTCGGAGATGGCGTGGGCGTCGGTGATGATGCCGGTCACGTTGGACGCGGCCGAGAACGAGCCGATCTTCAGCGGCCGGTCGGCGTAGCGCACCAGCTCGGCCTCGAGCCGCTCGGCGTCGATATGGCCGTCGGCATCCTCGGGGATGACCACCACGTCGGCGATCGACTCGCGCCAGGGCAGCTCATTGGAGTGATGCTCGAACGGGCCGATGAAGACGACCGGACGCTGCGCCCGCGGGATCTTCCTGGTCAGGTGGTACTCCTCGTCGAGCTCGGCCGGCACCCGGATGCCCAGGATCCGCACCAGCTTGTCGATCGCACCGGTCGAGCCGGACCCGGTGAAGATGACCACGGTCTGCTCGTCGCCGCCGACCGCGTCGCGGATGATCGTCCGGGCGTCCTCGCGCAGCCGGGTGGTTTGCAGCCCGGTGCCGGAGGACTCGGTGTGCGTGTTCGCGTACCGAGGCAACACTTCGTCGCGGATAAATTCCTCGATGAAGTCGAGGCTTCGCCCGGAGGCGGTGTAGTCGGCATAGGTGACCCGGCGGGGGCCGAACGGACCCCACATCACCTGGTCGTCGCCGATGACCGAGTCACGGATCCGGCGCAGCAGCGGGCTTTCGGCGGGGGGTTCGGGCAGACCAGCCATGGTTCATTATGTGGGACGGTGGCCCGATTCGCCGACGTCGCACATCATGTCCGTCGTCCGGTGCGCGCGGCCTCGTAGCTTTTCTGCCAAGGCTTGCCAGATGCCGGATTAGCAGCACATGCGGGACGGAGGGGAGAGTTGGGCGCTCTCGTCGATGCGGAATGTCCCGAAGATGTGGTTGACCGCCTGCTCTGGCGTAGCGCCCAAAGCATGCTGCAACGCCACTCGGCCCAGCTGGACGGCAGTTGTCACTGGTGCGGGCGGCAGTGGCCGTGCGCACCCCACCGCCTGGCCGAGCGCGCTGACGCCGCGTCCCGACTGCCCTGGCAGGAGTCGTGGACGATCCGCAACGACCTGACCCGCCTGCTTCCCGCCCTGCGCGACGACCGGTTGGCCCTGCAGCCCCGGGTTCAGCGCAACCACGGCAGCTTCGACTGACCCGACCCCTCACCACAGTTACAGATGTCACAACCTGCGGCACGGCCCGATGTCACCGCCAGCTCGGTCAACCGCGCCGCGCCCGCTCGCCGGATAACCCGGCCGGCCTCCGCTTGGCTGCGCCACGCGGTCAGGCATCTCTCCGGACGGCGAGCGGTCAGGTGGGCGAGGGTGCGCGGGTCCCGGTTCCCCGCATAGATCGCGATCGCGCGCCCTCGCCCAACCACCTCCCGGCCGGTGCCCACCGTTCGCCCAGCCACGCCCCGGGCTGGCCATTGCGCCGACGTCGCCCCGCCGGGCCGGCCTGGTCGTAGATTGAGTCTCATGGCTGAGCTGCTCACCAACGACGAGGTCGCTGCCGGCCTCGCGTCGCTCAACGGCTGGTCCGGCGACACGTCCGGGATCACCCGCACCGTCTCGTTGCCGACGTTTCCGGCCGCCATCGACGCGGTCGACCAGGTGGCCGTGGTCGCCGAGGAGATGGACCACCATCCCGACATCGACATCCGTTGGCGCAAGCTGACCTTCACCTGTGCCTCGCACTCCGCCGGTGGGGTCACCGCGCGCGACCTGGAGCTGGCCCGGCGCATCGACGAGATCGTCGCGGTCGGGTAAGGCCGCCTCCCCGCCGCCCCCCGCCGTCCCCCATCCGCCGGCCCATCCGCCGGCCCATTCAGAGATCTTGGATGATTTGAGGGGTCTGAGGCCCGCAAAACATCCAAGATCTCCGGAGGTTCAGGGGCGTAGGACGGGTGGTAGCTGGTCGATCTCGGCCAGCGGCCGGGCGGCCACCAGTCGGCGCGCGGCCGCCGCGTCCAGCTCGGTCGCGAGCACGGCCTCGGCCTGGTCGGGTGGCAGCACGTTGAACCAGCGCAGCGTCGCGGCCGCGTGGTCGGCCGGCGCCAGCCGGCCCCACAATCGCAGCCGGGCCATTCCGCCGTCGGGGAAGATGTCCAGCCGCACCTGGGTCGCCGCCGGCCCGCCGGTCAGCCGGAACCGGTGCCGGGTGTCGGGCTGCAGCCGGGTGCGCGGCAGGATCTCGAACCACGCCGACGGGTCGTCCGGGTCGGCCACTCGGGCGTCGATGCCGCGCAGGCTGGCCGCCCCCGGTGCGTTGCCCTTGAAGTGGCTGGTGTCGAGCTCGGCGACGTCGATGCGCCCCGGCGCGGCCAGTGCGACCTGAACCCAGTCGTTGGCGTCATCGCGGCGCCGGGCAGTCTCCCAGCCCTCACCCATCACCCGCGCCTGGTCGGGCAGGATCAGCTGGCTCGGCGCACCGTAGAACATGTCGCTGCAGCCGACCACCAGCGCCCCGTTCTCGGCCGCGGCGAGGTCGAGCACGCCGTGCGGGAACAGCCGCGGGTCGGGAACCACCTCGCCGTGTACGCGCAGCCGGGCCACCCCGCCGTCGGGGTAGATGTCCAGCCGCACATGGGTGACCCGCTGGCCCGGCTGCACCGGGAACGGGTTGCGGGCGTCACCCTCGAGCGGCGAGCGACCGAGCGCGCTCACCCAGGCCGCGTCGGCCAACTCGGCCGGGCCGGGGTGCCCGGCCAGCCCGCACGCCTCGACGGACGCGTGCGGCGGGTAGTTGCCGGTGAAGAACGCGGTGTCGATGACCACGCCGTGAATGAGGCCGGGCACGCCGAGGCGGACGATGGCGTGGTCGTGACCGCCGCCGGCCGCGTCCCGCCGCCGCCGGGTCTCCCAGCCGTCATAGACCTGCCCCTTGGGGCCGAACGTGCGGGGGGTGAACGTGGGTGGGTCGGCGGTGACCAGGTTATCGGCCGCGGCGAAGAACTCGTCGTTGGCGTAGACGACGCCGCCGCCGAGCCGGCGCGAGGCGAGATCGGGCAGGGACTCGAAGGTCGGTGGCCGGTTCATGACCCTCCTTCACGCGCGATGAGCCGTCCGCGCGGCTCCCCGTCGACCGGGACGCCTCGCAGCCAGACCGAGCGCACCACGCCACGCAACCGACGCCCGGCGTAGGGCGTGACCGGGTGGCGGTGGCGCAGGTGGGTCGGGTCGACGACGAACTCCGCGTCGGGGTCGAAGGCGACCAGATCGGCGTCGGCGCCCACCGTGAGGCGACCCTTGCGCGGCAACCCCACCAGCTCGGCCGGACGCTGGGCGAGCCACCGGACCACGTCGGTCAGCGGGATGTCGCGGCGGCCGGCCTCGGTCCACACCAACGGCAGACCCAGCTGCACCGACGAGATACCGCCCCAGGCGGCGGCGAAGTCGCCGGTGTCGGGGCGCTTGAGCTGCGCCGGGCAGGGC
>JBLNGJ010000282.1:0-6133 GCA_050264675.1 Micromonosporaceae bacterium | reverse complement strand
AGCCATGGCGCCAGAGTAGCACATGTGCTACCCGCACGCGGGTGCGCTGACGCGTCGGGGCACCACGACCGCCTGCCAGCGGGCCGGCTTTACATGATCGCGTGGACTTTTCCGTGTCCGGCCCCGGAAAAGGTCACGCGATCATGATCCGCGGGTCCAGCTGTGCACCCGCGCAAAGTGGCAGTGTCGTCGGCCGCCGTCGTCTACGACGCCGCGAGGCGTGATCGTGTGGACTTTGGGGTCTCCAGGGTCTCCAGGTGGCCCTAACCCCACACGATCACGGCGCCCGCAAGCTGTCGGCCACGGGTTTTCGTTGACGGGCAGCGGATCGAAGCGAGATCACGGCCCGCGTCAGGGCACCACGACCGCGCGGAACACGATCACCTCGGTGAAGCCGGCGCCGTCGATCTGGTAGGCGTAGCAGCCCGGGTTCGTCACCTCGGTGCCGCCACCCCAGTACTGCCAGTCGGCTTGCACGTTGACCGGGACGGCGTCGGCGATCGCGATCCCGTCGGGCAGCTGCAGTTCCACCAGGGCCCGGCCCGACCCGTCCAGGCGCGCGGTCCGGATGAGCGTCCAGCCCCGGTAGCCGGTTCGGCTCGCCCACGGCGTCTTTGCCGTGTACCACCCCGGATGGGGATGTCCGGATCGGACACCGAGGACGCCCTGGTCGCCGTAGTAACGCCCATCCGGAAAGAGCGGTCCGTGACCGAGGGCGCTCGGTGGCCCACCGGTGCTCAGCGCGTGACCGGAAGGCGGCGGGGGATCCAACGCCACCGTCGGGGTGACCGGACACCCGTCGCCGGCGGTGAGGCCGGGAAACCGCAGCGGGCGGGCGCGCAGGGCCGCGAGCTCGGTCGGTTCGGGCGAAGCCGTAGCGGCGGGCGGTGCCGGCGGGCTGGTCGAGGCGGTCGGGGTAGGGCTGGGCGCGGCGGTGCACGCAGCAAGTGCACCGGCGAGGGCGACGGCAACGAGGCCACGGCGGGCGGTGTCAGCCGGGATACAGGCGGGCAATGGTCTCCTCAGCCAGGAGCGTCATCGAAGGTCAGGCAAGAGATCAGGAATCGAGAAGCACGGTCGCCGAGCCGCAACTAGTGTGACCCGACGAACCGGTCGCTGCGATCTGAGGAGTGACGATGAGCGGCTTAACCACAATGGGAATCAAGACTGTGCTGCATCCCGTCTCCGACCTGGCGGCGGCCAAGGCGGTGTACACCGCCCTGCTAGGGGTGGCGCCGGAGACCGACTCGTCGTACTACGTCGGCTTCGAGGCCGCCGGCCAGCAGATCGGACTGGTGCCGGGCGGTGGACCGCAGGGCATGACCTCGCCGGTGGCCTACTGGCACGTGTCGGACATCGAAGCGAAGCTGGCCGAGGTTACCGCCGCTGGCGCCACCGTGATGGAGCCGGCACACGACGTGGGCGGCGGGCGCCTGGTGGCCACGGTCACCGACCCGGACGGCAACGTGCTCGGGCTGCTCCAAGACCCGTGAGGCGGTCGCCGGTTCGACCCGTCTACGTGGTCGAGGTCGGCAGGATGGTCATGCGGCTGTCCTGGCCGGTGCCGTGGACGAAGAGAATCGGCTCACCCGTGCCGGTAACGCTGTGCCACAACACCGAAGGGCCTCCGCTCGATCGCCAACCGTCGAAGCGGCCCCAGTAGCGAGCTGATGCCGGGCCGCCGCCAACCCCATCAACGAGCGGCCCGCCCGTACGGTCACCTCTCGATGCGAGTCAGGCGACCGTGGTTTCTCGGGTGATCTTTGCGCACGCCTCGATGAGGGCGCTGCGGAAGCCGATATCGAAGCCGGCCAGGTAGAAGTCGTGGAGGCGGTCACGCTCGTCGGTCGGCGGGGCGCCACCGTTCTGGGACGCCATCGCGTCGAGTTCGGCGAGGTAATCCTCGAACGGCACGTCAACCGATTCGGCGTACGTCTGGGCCTGGTCCGGCTCGTCGAGGAGGGCGCTTACGCGAGCAAGTTCGTCGCCCCTGACCCATTCGCCGACGAGCCGCCCCGCCTGCCTGCGGGCGACCCCGTAGCCGTGGCTGGCGGCGTGGGCGTTGGCGGCCCGCTGGTCAGACAACTGGTGCGACGATCGGTCACCCATGACGAAGCTCCCTCCGGGCAGGATCTGCCCCTGGTGTGCCCCGTCCGACTGGTTTTCAACCACCACGGCCCGAATCTCCGGCGCTTGTATATATCGCTAGGCGGTATATAGTGAGCGCCGGTAGTTAGGAGGGACTTGCATGCGGGCACGAGCTGAGCCGGGCCGACTGTGGACGGTCGCCGGCGCCGTCGCCGCGTGCGCCGCGGCCTTCGCCTGGGCGCCCAGCTGGCTCGCCCTGGACTGCCTGCTCATCGCAGCCGTCCTGGTCGGCTACGCCGCCACCCGGAACCCGGCGGCGGCCGGCCTGCCGGCTCCGCTCAGGCTCGCGGGTGGCGTCGAGACGTTCGTGCTGAGCTTCGCCTCCGGGTACGTGCTGCTCATGGCGCTGCGACCGGAGCACTGGGAGCTCGGCCGGGTCTTCTACCACGGCTTTGCCCTGCACGCCGAGGCGGCCCGGAAGTCGCTCACGCCGCACCGGCACACCGCCACGCGGTGGTTCGACGCGATGACGCCGGAGCAGGTGATCGCGTTGGTCATCGCGGCCCTGCTCGTCGTTTGGGTGATCGGGGTCAGCCTGTTGCCGCACCGGTCGCTGGTCTGGCTGGCCCCCGCGGTCCTGCTCGACCTCTATCTGCTCTGGCTCATCGGCCGGTTGCTCGTCCAGCCGGTGCGCGGTGCGCCGCCGATCGGCATCTACGAAGGCGGCACGTACGCCAGCCTCGGGGTCTTCACGCTCGGCGCGGTTGGCGGGCTGATGTCGTTGCGGCTCGTGCCCGCCTTCGGTCGGCAGAACCAGGTGCGGGCGCGCCTGGGCGCTGCGCAGGCGGCGCTGACCGTCGCCGTCTGTCTGGCCGCGTTGACGCTGCTCGGCCGCTACGTGCACCGGCTCGGCCTCACCCAGCCCCGGCTGGCCGGGTTCGAGTTCGTCGGCGTGCTCCTGGCTCTGGCGCTGGCCCACCTGCTCACCGGCCGGCGTAGGGGACCGGCCCGTTTCTAGGATCGTGGGGTGGCTGGCGGGGTGCGGATACCCGGGTTGACGTTCGGCGAAGTGGCGGACGTCTTCGATCAGGTTCGCCGCGAGTACCCGACGGCTCTGGTTGACGACGTTCTCGCGTACGCGGGCCGCTCCGGGCGGCGCGCACTCGAAGTCGGCGCCGGCACTGGCAAGGCGACACTCGCGTTCGTCGAGCGCGGTGTGCCCGTGGTCGCGGTCGAGCCCGACGAGGCGATGGCGGCCGTTCTGGCTCGCCACGTGGCCGAGCGGGGCGATGTGCAGATCGTGCACTCAACGTTCGAAGACCTCCGGCCCGGGGAGGCGTTCGGGTTGCTGTACTCGGCCGATGCCTGGCACTGGACCCAACCGGAGCGGCGATGGCAGCTGGCCACTCAGGCGCTCGCGCCGGGTGGCGCGCTCGCGTTGTTCTGGAACCGTGACCGCATCGACGATCCGGCCCTGCGGCAGGTCTTGATCGATGTGTTGGCCGAGATCTATCCGACCAGCGTGGTCGCCGACGCGCCCGCCGAGCCCGCGGCGCTGTTGGCCGAATGGCCGGCCGACGAGCTCGCCCAGCAGGCCGCGTTCACCGATGTCGTCGCGCGGATCTACCCGTCCCGATCCATTGTGTCCGGCGCGCAGTACCTGACCCACATGTCGACCCGGGCCCAGATCCGGATGCTCGACGAACCGACCCGGGCCCGTCTCTTCGCCGTCTTGGCCGAGCCGTTCGACCGGGACGTGCCGCTCGCCCTCCACGCGGTGCTGCACCTGGCCCGGCGGCGGGCCGAGTGATATTTCGCTTGACCCCACCAGCGGTCGCTGGTTCGGTGAGGTTTGTCGTCGACCCGCACGACCCGGGAACGAGAGGAGGCGAGAAATGACTGATCAGGTTCGGTACGCAGCCCAGAAAGGTCAGCAGAATTGTCGTTTCCTCGATCGTTTCGATGTGGCCACTGCGGCGTAGACGTCTCACTCGACGCGCCAGGCACATCGCATCGCAACCACTGCCCCAGCTGCCTGTGGTCCAGGCATCTCGACCGGAACGTGCCCGGCGACCGGGAGGCCGGCTGCGCCGGAAGCATGGAACCGATCGCCGTCACCGTCCGGGGCGAGCGTCGCTGGGTGCTGATCCACCGCTGCACGGCCTGCGGCCGGCTGCGGCTCAACCGTACGGCCGGCGACGACAACGTGTTGCTGCTCATGCAGCTCGCCGCCCTGCCGCTGGCCATGCCGCCGGTGCCGCTGACCGCACCCGCCGCCGACCAGGCGTCCGGCTGAGTGAGCGCCCCGGCGTGGCGGTGGGCCACCCCGATGGCGCACGATCTTCGGCATGAGCACGCGTACCTTCGATCTGCACACCCACCACTACACCGAGGCGTTCTTCCAGACGGTTCGCGACAGCGGTGGCGCCTACTCGTTCGCCAAAGATCCGACCGGGCGCGACATCATCACACTTCGCGGCGCCCGGTTCTTCGGCGTGACGGCGGAGATGACCAACCTGGCCGCCCGGTTGGATGCGATGGACGCGGCGGGCATCGATGTCGCGGTGCTGTCTCTGTCCACACCGAACGTCTTCTTCCTCGGTCCGGACGCCCAACCAGCCCTGGCTCGCCGGATGAACGACGCCTACGCCCAGGCGGTCGCCGACCACCCGACCCGGATCCGGGCGTTCGCGTCGATCCCGATGGATAACCCGGATGCCGCCCTCGCCGAGCTGCACCGCGCCCGGGGCGAGCTGCGGCTGAGCGGGGTGATCCTGCTGAGCAACATCGGCGGCCGGGCGTTGACCGACGCCCGCTACCGGCCGTTCTTCGCCGAGGCCGACCGGATGGGGCTGTGCATCCTGCTGCACCCGATGATTCCGGCGGCCGGGCAGGACGAGCTGCGCGAGTTCGTGCTCGGCCCGATCGTGGCCTTCCCGTTCGACACCACGCTGGCGGTGGCCCGGATGTGCTTTGCCGGCATGTTCCGCGAGTACCCCCGCATCCGCTGGATCATCGCCCACGCCGGCGGGGCGATCCCGTGGTTGATGGAGCGCATCGACAGCGGCTACCGCGACTTCGCCGAGAACCGGGCACACATCGACGAGCTGCCCAGCGTCTACCTCAAGCGGCTCTACTACGACACGGTCACGTTCAGCCCGCACAACCTGATGATGCTGCGCGACCTGGTCGGCGCCGACCACATGGTGATGGGCAGCGACTTCCCGCACCTGCTCGGATCGATCGACCGGGCGGTGCCGTCGATCGCATCACTGCCCATCTCGCCGGGGGAGAAAGACCAGATCCTGGGCGGCACGGCCCTGTCCATTCTGGACAATGTGTGATCGGGTGGTGGGCGCGAGTCACAGGATGAACCGAACCCGGCTGTGCTGGTGCTTGATCGCGTGACTTTCTCCGTGTCCGGGCACGGAGAAAGTCACGCGCTCGCGAGGTGCTCAGCAGCTGCTCGTGGGTGGTGGGCTGACTCTTCGCTGGGCCGCAGGTCCGCCCGGGTACGGGCGGCGAACCACACCGCGAGCGTGGCCAGCCATACGGCGCACGCCCCGGCCACATGCAGGCCGACCGCGAGCACGGGCAGGTGCGTCGCGTACTGGACGAACCCCACCGCACCCTGGGCCAGCTCCACCCCGATGAGCACCGCGGCGGCGCGCTGCAGCCGGTTAGGGGCGTCGACCGCGCGCAGCGCGAACCACAGCGCGACCGAGACGCCGATGAGCAGGAAGACCAGGTCGGCGTGCAGCTGGGCCACCGCGCCGGGGTCGAGGCCGGTGCGCCGGGCCCGTTCATCACCGGCGTGCGGGCCGCTGCCGGTGACGACCGTGCCCACCGTGAGCACCGCCACCGATATGCCGACCAGCAACGACGAGAGCCCTCGCAGCGCGCCCGGGATGAGCGGCTGCGGCGTACCGTCGCCCTCGCCGGTGGCGACCCAGAAGGCGAACGCGGCGGCGATGACCGCGACCGAGAGCAGGAAGTGGCCGGCGACGAACCACGGGTTGAGGTCGGTCAGCACGGTGACCCCGCC
>JBLNGJ010000281.1:0-6983 GCA_050264675.1 Micromonosporaceae bacterium | reverse complement strand
CTGATCGGGGTGGCGATCGCCTTTGCCGTGGCCGCGATCGCCGAGTACGTCGGCAAGCGCGGCTTCCTCACCCTCTCCGGGCGCATCGGCCAGGCCGTCCTGCTCGACCTGCGGCGACGGGTCTACGAGCACTTCCAGCGCCTGTCCATCGGCTTCCACGAGCGCTACACCTCCGGCCGCATGGTGGCCCGGCTCACCTCCGACACCGACTCGATCTCCGAGCTGGTCGACGGCGGCATCGACGACCTCGTGCTCGCCGGCCTCTCGGTCGTCTCGGTGGCGGTGATCCTGCTCCTGCTCGACCCGCCGCTGGCCGTGGTCACGCTGCTCTCGTTCCCGTTCCTGCTGGTGCTGTCCAACTGGTTCCGGCACGCGTCGGCTCGCGCGTACCGCCGCACCCGCGAGGCGGTCGCGCTGGTGATTGTCCACTTCGTGGAGTCGATGGGCGGCGTGCGGGCCGTGCAGGCCTTCCGCCGGGAACCGCGCAACCAGGAGATCTTCGAGGCGGTCAACGACGACTACCGGGCGGCCAACCTCACCGCGATGCGGCTGATCGCCAAGTTCTCCCCCGGCATCAAGCTGATCGGCAACGTCACCGTCGCGATCGTGCTCACCTACGGCGGATACCGGGCGCTGCATGGCCAGATGCAGGTGGGCGTGCTCGCCGCGTTCCTGCTCTACCTGCGCCGGTTCTTCGAGCCGATGCAGGAGCTCAGCCAGTTCTACAACGCGCTGCAGTCGGCGACGGCGGCGCTGGAGAAGCTCTCCGGCGTGCTGCAGGAGCCGCCCGACGTGCCCGAGCCCGAGCAGCCGGCGCGACTCGGCGGCACCGGCGCGGCCCGCGGCGACCTGCGTTTCGAGTCGGTCGCCTTCGGTTACCGCCCCGACCGCCCGGTGCTGGCGGAGCTGGATCTGCACATCCCGGCCGGACAGACCGTCGCCCTGGTCGGGGCCACCGGGGCCGGCAAGTCCACCATCGCCAAGCTGGTCGCCCGGTTCTACGACCCGGTCACCGGCACGGTCCGCCTCGACGGTGTCGACCTGCGCGATCTCAGCGACGACGACCTGCGCCGGGCCGTGGTGATGGTGACGCAGGAGAACTTCCTCTTCTCCGGCACGATCGCCGACAACATCGGCTTCGGCCGGCCCGGCGCGTCGATCGAGGAGATCCAGGCGGCGGCCCGGGCGATCGGCGCCGACGGCTTCATCCAGGCTCTGGCCGAGGGGTACGCGACCGACGTACGCAAGCGGGGCGGCCGGCTCTCGGCCGGCCAGCGCCA
The DNA here is from genome assembly GCA_050264675.1 of Micromonosporaceae bacterium. Taxonomy (GTDB): domain Bacteria; phylum Actinomycetota; class Actinomycetes; order Mycobacteriales; family Micromonosporaceae; genus JBLNGJ01. The sequence continues at coordinate 5,703 of JBLNGJ010000281.1, read as the reverse complement.
GTTGGTGGCGTTCGCCCGCGCCTTCCTCGCCGACCCCGACGTGCTGATCCTGGACGAGGCGACGTCCTCACTGGACATTCCCTCCGAACGGCTGGTGCAGCACGCACTGCGCACCATCCTCGCCGAGCGCACCGCCATCGTCATCGCCCACCGCCTCTCCACGGTGGAGATCGCCGACCGGGTGCTGGTCGTGGAGGCGGGCCGCATCGTCGAGGACGGCCCGCCGGCCGCACTGGTGGCCGGCGGGGGCCGCTACGCCACGCTGCACCAGCAGTGGCGCGACAGCCTGGTCTGATCGAACCGGCGGCGCCCCGGCGAAAACCGGCTGCCGGCCCGTCCCGGCCCCCCTAGCCTTGCTCCATGACGGATACGCAGGCGCCCCGCGCGCCCGAGCGACCCTCCCTGGAGGGGCTCGAGGAGCGGTGGTCGCAGAGGTGGCAGGAGGAGGGTACGTACGCGTTCGACCGGTCCCGGCCGCGTTCGGACGTGTACGCGATCGACACACCTCCGCCCACCGTATCCGGCGAGCTCCACATCGGACACGTCTTCTCGTTCTCGCACACCGATCTCGTCGCGCGCTTCCAGCGCATGCGCGGACGTGAGGTCTTCTACCCGATGGGGTGGGATGACAACGGTCTGCCGACGGAGCGGCGGGTGCAGAACGTCTTCGGCGTCCGGTGCGACCCGACGCTGCCTTACGATCCCGACTTCCGGCCGCCCGACCGCCCGAACCCGGCCCGGCCAGTGCCGATCTCCCGGCGCAACTTCGTGGACCTGTGCGGGCACCTGACCGCCGAGGACGAGCGGGCCTTCGAGGCGCTCTGGCGTCACCTCGGGCTCAGCGTGGACTGGTCCTACCAGTACACGACGATCGGCACGGTGGCCCGGGCCACCTCCCAGCGCGCATTCCTGCGCGCCCTGGCCCGGGGCGAGGCCTACACCGCCGATGCGCCGACGTTGTGGGACGTCACGTTCCGCACCGCCATCGCCCAGGCCGAGCTGGAGGACCGGGAACGGCCCGGCGCCTACCACCGGCTGCGCTTCGGTCGGGCCGACGGTGGCGAGCTCGAGGTCGACACCACCCGCCCGGAGCTGCTCGCCGCATGCGTGGCCCTGGTCTGCCACCCCAGCGACAAGCGGTACGCCGGCCTGGTCGGCACGAACGCCCGAACCCCGCTGTTCGGGGTCGACGTGCCGATCTACGCCCACCCGCTCGCCGACCCGGCCAAGGGCACCGGCCTCGCGATGATCTGCACCTTCGGTGACGTGACCGACGTGACCTGGTGGCGCGACCTTGACCTGCCGACCCGGGTGGTGATCGGGCGCGACGGTCGACTCCGGCCCGACGCGCCGGTGGGGGCGGAAGCCTACGCCACGGTCTACCGCGAGCTGGCTGGGCTCACCGTGGCCGCGGCCCGGCGGCGCAGCGTGGAGCTGCTGCGAGCCTCCGACGACCTGGTCGGCGAGGTCCGCCCGATCACGCATCCGGTGAAGTTCTACGAGAACGGCGACGCTCCACTGGAGATAGTCGCGACCAGGCAGTGGTACCTGCGCAACGGCGGCCGCGATCCGGAGCTGCGCGAAGAGCTGCTGGCGCTGGGGCGAGCGCTGCGCTGGGTGCCCGAGCACATGCGCCACCGCTACGAGCACTGGGTCGGCGGGCTCACGGGCGACTGGCTGGTGAGCCGGCAACGGTTCTTCGGCGTGCCGTTCCCGGTCTGGTATCCGCTCGACGACGAGGGCCAGCCTCAGTACGCCCGACCGCTGACGCCGGATGAGTGCCGGCTGCCGGTCGACCCGAGCAGCGATGTCCCGGACGGGTACGACGAGGCCCAACGCGGGCGACCGGGCGGCTTCGCCGCCGATCCCGATGTGATGGACACCTGGGCCACCTCGTCGCTCACGCCGCAGATCGTGGCCGGCTGGGAGCGCGACCCAGACCTGTTCGCCCGGGTCTTTCCGATGGACCTGCGGCCACAGGCCCACGAGATCATCCGGACCTGGCTCTTCGGTTCTGTCGTGCGGGCCAGGGCCGAGCACGGCGGCCTGCCGTGGCACACCGCGGTGCTCTCCGGCTGGATCCTCGACCCCGACCGCAAGAAAATGAGCAAGTCCAAAGGCAACGTGGTCACGCCGATGGCGCTGCTGCAACGCTACGGCTCAGACGCGGTGCGCTACTGGGCGGCGAACGGACGCCCCGGCGTCGACCTGGCGCTGGACGAGGCCCAGATGAAGGTGGGCCGCCGGTTGGCCACCAAGCTGCTCAACGCGTCGCGGTTCGTGCTCGGGCTTGGGCCCGACGCGGCCGAAGATGCGGAGCTCGCACCGCTGGACCGGTCGATGCTGACACGACTGTCTACTGTGGTGGCTTCGGCCACGGCGGCGTTCGAGGCGTACGACCACACCAGCGCACTCGTCGCCACCGAGACGTTCTTCTGGCAGTTCTGCGACGACTACATCGAGCTGGTCAAAGAGCGGGCGTACGACCCGGAAGGCGGCTCGTCGGCGCGGGGCGCCCTGGCCCGGGCGCTGGACGTGCAGCTGCGGCTCTTCGCCCCGTTCCTGCCATTCGTGACCGAGGAGGTGTGGTCCTGGTGGCGGCCCGGCTCGGTGCACCGGGCGGCCTGGCCCGACCCGGCCGAGCTGGCCGGGGCCGGCGCCAGTGGCGCCGACGGCCTCCTGGGCGCCGTCGCCGAGGTGCTCTCCCAGGTGCGGCGGGCCAAGTCGCAGCGGGGCCTGAGCATGCGGGCCGACGTGCCCGGCGTCTCGGTGGCTGGGCCCGCGGCGCTGCTGGATCGGCTGGCGCAGGCCGACGGCGATCTGCGCTCGGCCGGTCGGATCGCCGCGCTCACCTACCGCCCCAACGACGGCGACCTCACCGTCACCTGTCACTTCCCCAACGGCCGATCATGACCTTGGGCTGATCGCGATCTCCGGCCCGAGAGGTGCCGTTCACCTGCACATTCCGGGCCAGGGATCGCGATCTCCCCGGAGACAGTGGGTGCCCCGACTTCACTGGATGCGTGGTTAAGGGCGGCCGAGTCCGGGCCGGTTAGAAGCCACCGAAATCTCCCCCGCCGAAGTCACCCCCGCCGAAGTCACCGCCGCCGAAATCTCCCCCGCCGTAGTCGGCACCGCCGTAGTCATTGCTGGCGTAGCTCGTGTCGGCGTAGTCGCCACCGTCGGCGTAGGTTCCGCCATCGGCGTAGTCCCCGCCGGTGTCGCCGCCACCGGTGTCGCCGCCGCCATCGCCGGAGGCGTCCACACCGTCGTGCGCATCGGCGTACTCGACCCCTTCCTGGAAGCCCTGGTCGTACCCCCCGCCGCCGTCGTGCCAACCGCCGAAGAGCGCGTCGAAGACGAGCAACGACCCCACGCCCCACGCCCCGGCCACGAGCGCCGTCTTCCACCACGGCTCCGAGTACCAGCCGGCCGGCACCGGCCGACCCTGCACCGTGCCGCCCGGGTAGTAGTAGGGCGTGTCGTTCGCCGGGCGGGGGGACGCCTTGAGCTGGCGGCCCTGCACCTCGACCTCACGCTCCTGGGCGACCCGGCCGGCGGCGCGCTGCCCGGCCAGCGGCGGCAGGTCCGGGCCCGGGTCAAGCTTCATCGCGATGCGGGCCGCCCGGATGTAGGCCAGACCCTCGAGCGCGGTCTCCCGGGCCAGCTCGAACTGCTTGGGCGTCTGGGCGCGGTCGAGCTGACCGCCGGCCGCGTTGTAGCGCTCACCCGCGTCCACGAGCGCCTGCTTCGTCGCCGGGTCGTCACCGGCCGGCAGGTTCGCGATCTGCCCGCCGAGCCGCTCGTACCAGCGCAGCGCCTCCTCCCGCGCGTCCGCGAGCTCCTGTTCCCTGCGCCGCCGTGACCACCACATTCCGGCCAACCTCCCGATGTGCGCCGTCGGTTTCGACGGTACACAGGGCTGTCGCGTCGGTCGGGCGGCCGCGGTGCGGGTCAACCGCCGAGCAGGTGCCCGATGGTGATCAGGATGTCGGCGTAGAACGTGCCCTTGATGGGGCGGAACAATGCGAACGGGTGACCCGGACTGCCGAAGAACGGCCGCAGCGTCCAGGCGAGCTGGGTGCCGACGAACCCGAAGAGCAAGATCCAGATGTAGAGCAGGGCCATGCTCGCCGACGGCTGGGGGATGGCCCGCGGTGCCGCTGCGGAACCCGGTGCCGCCGCGACCGGCACGGCCGAAACCGGTGCCGCACCCGCGATCGACGCGGACGCCGGGGCCGGCGAGACGGGCGCCGCGGTCGGCGCGCCGGCTGATCCGTTGCCACCCACGGCCGCCGCCACCAGGGCCGGCTGCGCCGCCGGCTCGGGCGGTGCCACCGGCACCACCAGCCCGGCCACCATCTGATGGTCGTTGAGCGCGCGCATGCCGGAGACGAGGAAACGCAGCCCGACCAGGGCCGAGAGCAGCAGGATGCAGACGTTGAGCAGCTTGAAGAACGCGTAGCTGTGCGCGGTGATCAGGAAGAACAGGCTGATCGGGGCGAACGCGAGGGCGAGCACCGAGGTCACCGTGATCGAGACCATGATCAGTGTTACCGCCTGGATCACGGACAACCGTGCCCCGAAGACCAGGTTGAACAGGTAGAGCGTGGGCATGCAGATGGCCAGCGTGGCCAGGAAGAGCAGGGGCAGCTTCACCCCGGAGCTCACCGCCTGGGGGAGGCTGTGCGACGAGCCGAGCACCACCCCGTAGCAGGCGAGGCTCAAGGTCGAGCTGGCGAGCATCTGTACGGTCAGCTCGCGCAGCCCGCGTTCTTCGACCACCTGGCGCCAGATGCCGTCCCGGTCGCGCAGGATCCGTTCGATGATGAGCAGGCCGTGGCCAGGAGGTGTGGTCATGTCGCCCTCCCAAGGACGCTCGCCGATGGCTCGCAGGTTACCGCCGGTGTCAGTGCGGCGGTGTCCCGTGCTGCGCGTGGCGCCGGTCCGGACGTAGCCTGGTCGCCGAGACGGAAGGGGGGAGGCAGAGTGACCGACGACGCGCTTCCCTCAGCGGAGGAGGCAGAGTGACCGACGACGCGCTTTCCTCAGCGGAGGAGGCAGAGTGACCGACCCGGCGCTGCGCGCCTCCGACCTCGACCGGGAGCAGGTGGTTGCCGCCCTGCAGCGGCACACCGCCGCCGGCCGGCTCTCACTGGACGAGTTCGCGCAGCGGGCCGGTCTCGCGTACGCGGCGGCGACCCTGGCCGATCTCGCGACGGTGACCCGCGACCTGCCCGCGGAGGCGGCACCGGCACCCGGAACCAACCCGCAGCACCGCCAGCTGGTGGTGACGTTCCTGCTCGCCGCCGCGGCCCTGATCGTGCTCGGCGTGCTGCTCGCGCTGCCCCGTTAGCCGCCGGCGGCGGCGCGCATGTCGCGCTTGAGCTCCTGGGGCAACGAGAAGACCAGCCGTTCCTGGGCCGTGGTCACCTCGTCGACCTGGTCGAAGCCGCGCTCCGCCAGGCGGTCGAGCACCTGCTGCACCAGCTCCTCCGGCACGCTCGCGCCCGAGGTCAGGCCGACCGTGCCGGCGCCATCGAGCCACTCGTCGCGGATCTCCTCGGCGTAGTCAACGAGGTGGCTGGCCCGGGCGCCGGCGTCGAGCGCCACCTCGCACAGGCGTACCGAATTGGACGAGTTGCGCGAACCCACCACCAACATCAGGTCGCACTCGGCCGCGATCTCCTTGACCGCCTGCTG
>JBLNGJ010000280.1:0-2749 GCA_050264675.1 Micromonosporaceae bacterium | reverse complement strand
CCTGCTTGACGATCTGCTCGGCACCCCGATCGCCAGGTGTAGCGCCCGGCCGGGACCGTCGGCTCCGACGAGGAACATCGGCATCGCTCGGGTGGAAAGCGCCCGCGGCGCGACCCTGTGTGTGGTCGAGCAGGCCGCCGGCCGGCTCAGCCGGGTCCACCTGCGCACCGGCTCGTACGCAAACTGGCCAACGGTATGCCGGGCCGCGGCCGACAACCTCCTGCCCGACTTCCCCCTCATCAACAAGAGCTTCGAACTGTGCTACGCCTGCGTGGACCGTTGATGCTGACTCTGCTACGCGACCTTCGACGCATCCGCCGCACCATCGACCTCCCCCGCCCCGGCCGAGGCCGCAGCCTCGCCATCCGCCACGTGGACGCCGGCTCCTGCAACGGCTGCGAACACGAAATCACCCTGGCCGCCGGGCCGTACTACGACCTGCAGCGCTTCGGGCTGGGCATCGTCGCCTCGCCCCGCCACGCCGATGTCCTGCTCGTCACCGGCACCGTCACCACCCGGATGGTCGAGCCGCTACGCATCGCGTACGAGGCGATGCCAGAACCGCGCCGGCTGGCCGCCCTCGGCGACTGCGCACTCGGCCGCGGCGTACTCGCCAGTCCCGACGAGCTGGCCGGCGCCGTCGCCGACGTTCTGCCGGTGGACCTGATCATCCCGGGTTGCCCGCCGACCCCGGACGCCATCGCCGACGCGCTCCTGCGCCTCATCGACGGACCGGCGCGACAACGCCATCGCTGATAGCTGTCTTCGTTCATGATGGTCGCCCGCAGGTCCCGGCCCCACACTGGTTGCTACGGCCGGATCGGTGGGGAGGTGGATGCGGTGGAGATCGCGCTGCTGCGCCATCAGCTGTGCGCGTTGCGGTGACGTAGCCAGTTCAGCGTCCCGCAGGCGAACGGCGATGACCCAGAACGGGCAGACCAACCCATCGGCGTCACGCTGGTTGTGTGGCATCAGCGCTGGGTGCCCTCGGCCGCGGCACCGGTGGGTGTTTGGTGTGAGCCATGTGTGGTCCGCCGGAGCGCCGTGCCAGTACAGTCAAACTACCGAGAGTGAGATCATAGTCGACGGTTGAGACAGCTCACCGTCAGACGCATCCGCGACCGGGCGGCGCATCTGCACCCACACCGAAACCCTCTGACCAGGCGTTATCGCTCGCCCGTAAGGCCTTTGGTCGCACGGTAGACTTCCCGATCGTGGTCCGGCCCGCGGCCGGGTCACGCCGGCCCTCGTAGCTCAGGGGATAGAGCGATGGTTTCCTAATCCTCCTGCATGCCTTGTGTAGCATGGCAATCCGAGGCACCTGGCGGCGTACCAGCGGTTACCAACGGCGCCCATGTTGTACCAGGCGTTCCCAACTATTGGGGTGTTCGCGTGGGAGCACATGTGGATCCCACCGGACTGGTACAGGTGCCGGAGTGCCAGGGCGTCCCAACGGTTGCCTACGAAGCCCAACGCATTTGCTCTCACAATGGAGCACACGGGCAAGATTCGTAGCTTAGCCGCCTTGCCCGATCTGGCGTTTATCCGCAGAGGATGTCGGCGCGGTCACCGGTACGGCCACGTTCAATCTGTGTTGTACGACCGCGCCGTCATGTGCTACATGTAACACATGACGAGTGTGGGTGTACGTGAACTTCGACAGTCGGCCAGCGAGCTCCTGCGCCGGGTGCAGCAAGGCGAGACGATCGAAATCACCGACCGGGGCCGCCCGGTTGCCCTGCTGTCACCAATGCCCGACCGTGGCCCGTGGCAACGGCTTAAAGCCGGTGGTCAACTCGACGAAGCTGCCGGCGATCTTGACGACCTGCCTGAGCCCATCGTCTTACCCGCCGGGGTGGAGTCGCCCTCGACCGCGCTGGCTCGGCTACGCCGATCTGAGCGCTGATGCGCGCCAGCTACCTTGACTCCTCGGCCATCGTCAAGCTCGCGGTCGCCGAACCCGAGTCCACAGCGCTGCGCGCCTATCTGCGCCGGCGACGGCCGCTGGTGTCAAGCGCGTTGGCCCGCACCGAGGTACTTCGAGCCCTCCTGCCCGCGGGCGAGCAGGCCCTGGCACGCGGCCGAGAAGTGCTAAGCACAGTGGACCTCGTCCGGGTCAACGACCGAGTCCTCGACGCGGCCGGCATACTCCAGCCGGCACAGATGCGATCCCTAGACGCCATCCACATCGCCACCGCGCAACTGCTCGGCGCCGACCTCGGCCAACTGATCACCTACGACGAGCGCATGGCGGCCGCCGCCACCCAGCTAGGCCTCAAGACCGCAGCACCCGAATGACGCTGCGCGCTGCACCCGGGCGATCATCAGCACGACCGTTCGGAACCGTCACGACCTAAGCCCGACAGGTCAGCAACGCCGCTGCTCACAGGCCTGACCGTGGGTTGGCAGTGAAGATGTGCGGTGAGTCTGGCTGGTCGGTCTGTCCTTTGAATTGGCCGGCCCTGCGGGTGCCTCTGAGGTGATCTGTCGACCGGTCAGCCGGGGCTCGCGTACGCGGCTGGTCGGGTGCGTGACCTCATAGGACCGTGCCCCGTTTTGGCTGTTCACTGTCGTGTCCGCTCGGACCGACCGGGCGCGTGCTATCTATCCACACAGGACGAGAGGGACTCACGATCAGCATGGCACGCACGGTTTTCGGGGGTGTGGACACCCACGCGGACACTCACTATGCGGCGATCCTGGACGAGCAGGGCCGGCTGCTGGGCACGGCCGAGTTCCCCGCCACCGG
>JBLNGJ010000279.1:0-5720 GCA_050264675.1 Micromonosporaceae bacterium | reverse complement strand
GATCGGCGTACGCGATCGCGAGTGCAAGGCGCGTTCCGAAGAGCGCCTGGGCCGTGGGTAGGAGCGCCGCCGGTGGCTCGGCCTCCGCGGCCAGGACCGATCGTTCCGGACCAGCCGGTTGCCCCGGTGCCGCCGGACCGACCGCTGCCCCCGGAGCCGTTGGCACCGAACCGATCGGTGCGGCGACCGAGCGATCGGTCGGACTCGGTCGACCATCGGCCACGCGTCGTGGCGCGGAGGCCCGGTCGGAGGTGTCGTCACCCACGAACACATTCTGACCAACACTGCGACCACTCGGCCGAGACGGGTCGGGGACCAATCGCTCGCTACCCCCGCACGGTCTCGAGCCCGCGTTGGGGCAGATTTCCGAACTCAGCCCTCACCGCCGAGGGCCAATGGGCCGGGTTTCAGAAACCTGCCCGTCCGCACGCGCGTCGACCCAGGAGATCGAATGACCGCACCAGGGTTTCGTGGATCAGACACCGACCGGCCGCGACCGCCAGCTGACCGACCCAACGACGACCGAGGGTCGGACGACGGGCCACACCGCTCGTACCGTCCGAACCGCTCGTACCGGTTCGAGCGGTCGCGCACCGACCGCTCGTGAGAAGGGAACGACCGCTCGGTCGCCGCCGCGATCGGTCAGGCGCGATCGGTCAGGCGTGATCGGTCAGGCGTGATCGGTCAGGAGCTCGGTCGAACGATGATCCGGCGCGCCGGTTCGACTCCTTCGGACTCGCTCTCCACGCCGGCCATCGCGTTGATGACGTCGTGCACACACTTGCGCTCGAACGCGCTCATCGGCTCCAGGCGCACGGCCTCGCCGTACTGCTTGACCTTCTCAGCGGCGTTCTTCGCAACCGCGGCGAGCTCCTTTCGGCGTCCGGCCCGGAAGCCACCGATGTCGAGCAGCACGCGCGATGATGCGCCGGTCTGGCGATAGACGGCAAGCCGGCTCAGCTCCTGCAGCGCCTCGAGTGTGGTGCCGCGGGTACCCACGAGCGCCTGCAGGCGACCACCGACCACCTCGACCATCGGTCGGCCGTTCTGCACCAGCTCGTCGATGTCGCCGTCGTAGTCGAGGATGTCGAGCAATCCCTCGATGTAGTCCGCGGCGATCTCACTCTCCCGGAACAGCTCACCCTCGGTGGCCGGGGCGCTCTCCCCGTCAGCTCCGCCGACGCGAACGTCACCGTCGCGCCCGTCGCTGTCCGGCTCGTCTTCGTCCTCCGGCTCGTCTTCGTCCTCCGAATCGTCTTCGTCCTCCGGCTCCTCGTCGTCCTCCGAATCGTTGTCATCGGAATCCTCGTCCGGCTCGTCTTCGTCGTCCGGCTCGGCACCGATCGCCTTGTCGTCCATGAAGTCATCGATCGGGTCGTCGAGGTCGCGGGGTTCAGCCGCGCCGGCCGCCGAGGCGTTGGTCGTATCGGTCACGGGTTAGTCTCCGAAAGGCTCAGGCACCGTCGCCGGCACCGGCTGACCCGAGCCAGCGCGCGGCGCTGGCTCGAGAACGTCGAGGGCGGGGAGCGCCACCGGCGCACCGGCCGGGCGCAGCGATCGGTGCGCCACACCACACGGCCGGTCGCCGGGTCGCGTCAACCCGACCGGCGCTTCGCGCCCTTCTTCCGGTTCACCGGCTTGGCTCCGGGCCGAGGCGCGAGCGCTCGCCCAGCCGTCGCCGGTTTGCCACCGTTGTTAGTAGTATCCGCCCTTTCAGGGGCCTCGGTCGGCTTTCTACCGAGGCTGCCGAGTCGCCGTACGGCCGCGGCACTGGCTCGGCCTACGCCGCTGACCGCCGCACCAGCCCGGCCGACCGCGGTTCCGGATCCGGCGGTGGCGCCAGCCCCGTTGGACCGGCCGCCCTTGGCGTCTTTCGGCGCCGGTCGCCGCGCCGCCGGGGCGATGGCGCTCGCCGTCGCCGGGCTACTTGAGGCCAATTTCCCTCCGGTCGCGAGCGCCGGCGGCGGATATTTGTGCAGCACCCAGTACTGCTGACCGTAGGAGAACAGGTTGGTGGTAACCCAGTAGATGATCACGCCGATCGGGAACGCCCAGCCGGAGAGCAGCAGCGAGACCGGGATGCCGTAGAGCATCAGCTTCTGGATCATCCGTTGCTGCGGATCCTCCGACCACCCGGTCTTGAGGATCATCTGGCGGCTGGTCATATAGGTGGTGACCATCATGATGATCACCAGGAAGCCGGCGACGACTTTGACTGTGGTGGCGTTGGCGTGCAAGGCCGCGAGGTCGCTCGCGGACGAGCTGAACTTGGCCGTGATCGGCGCATTGAACAGCCGCGCGGCCGAGGCGCGGATGAACTCGGTCTCGGTCCAGCCGTAACGGGCCTTGCCGCCATTCTCCGGGTTCAACCGCTTGAGCACATGGAAGAGGCCCAGGAAGACCGGGATCTGCAGAAACATCGGCAGGCAACCCATCAACGGGTTGACCTTCTCCGCCCGGTAGAGCTCCATCAGCTCCTTCTGGAGCGTCTCTCGGTCGCCCTTGTGCTTCTCCTGTAGCGCCTTCATCTTGGGCTGCAGCGCCTGCATGGCCCGTTGCGAGCGGATCTGCTTGACAAAGACCGGGAACAGGATCACCCGTACCGTGATCACAAGGAAGACGATCGCGAGGATCCAGTCCCAGTTGGTGGCGAGAAACCGGCCCGATCCGGGCAGCAGCTTGTCCCAGACTGTGTGCCACAGCAGGAGGATCCACGAGATGGTCCAGTAGATCCACTCCATCATGGGGTCACGGCTCCAGTCGCATCGTCGGTGCGGGCGCGCCGGCTCCGCGGCGGCGGCACCGGGTCAAACCCACCGGGGTTGAAGGGGTGGCAGCGTAGAAGTCGCCAGATCGCCAAGCGGAGCCCCCGCGCCGGGCCGTGCGTGGTGATCGCGTCGAGCGCGTACGCACTGCAGGACGGGTAGAACCGGCAGCGATCCGGCAATCCCGGGCTTACCCAACGACGGTACGCGACGATGGGTAGCGCCAGCAGGCGCGCGCCGCGTGAGGTGGCCGGGATCATGTCCGCCGGCATCGGCCTCACCCTCCACCAGTTCGCCGGGACGCCGCGACCAACGCAGCGTCGAGATCGGCCGCGAGTTCGGCGTACGCCCGCGCGGCCGCCTCCGCTCGAGCCCGCACGACCAGCGTGCTGCCCGCCGGCAATGACTCGATCCGTTCTCGGGTGAGATGGCGCAACCGACGCCGCACCCGGTTACGAACGACCGCACCGCCGACGCCGCGGGGCACGATGAACCCGGCTCGGGCCAACGACGCACCTGACAGAGGTGGGTTGATCGCCAGGTGAACCACGATCGCACCCCGACCGGCCCGGCGACCGGTGCGGACGGCGGTGGAGAAATCCTTCCGCCGCCGCAGTCGCCGCTCGGCCGCGAGCACCATGTCCCCTGGACGTCAGGCCGAGAGACGGACGCGATTCTTGGCGCGACGCGCCGAGATCACCGCGCGGCCGGCGCGGGTGCGCATGCGCAGCCGGAAGCCGTGGGTCTTGGCGCGACGGCGGTTGTTCGGCTGGAACGTGCGCTTGCTCACTGCAACACCTTTCGCTTGCGGCTGCGGGGCTCGCTTCGCTCGCTCCTCGCGGGGGTACTTTCCGTGGACGCCACCGAGCCCGACCGAGCGGCGGGCAGCCGCCACCCAGTTTCGTGGTGGCGGAGCAACCGGGCAATCGTACTCGGTGGCCTCGGACCGACCAAAACCAGCGTCCGATCTGCTCGCCGGCTGCGCGACGGCGCCGCCGCGCCGGCACCGTTGGCCCGGTCGGCGCGACACGCCGGGCAGGACACCCCGGACAACCCGTGCCGTTCGGGGCCAACCGCCGTTCTGGTCGCGCATGAGGCATTGAGTCGGGCCGGACGACGCTGTTAGCGTGCGCGGTTGCGGTCTTTCGTAGGTCGCCCCGCATAACCAACAACGCGTGCAAAACCGGATCAGCCACTCATTCGTTCGCCACGGTGGGCGAGTATCGGGAGTTTCTCGGGGCCCACCGTGTAGCCAATCGGCCGTGCCGCGGTCGATCGGTCGATGCACAGGTGTGGACAACCCTGTGGACGCTCGTGGCTGCCCGGGCGCTGGGGGGCGCTCGCACCGGCGGTGGCGGTCCGCGAAAGGTCGCAAGGGGCGGACAGGGGTGGGACGACGGTGACGGAGACGGGCGAGCCCGGCAACCGGGTGGAGACGCGCGCCGATCTCGCCATGCTCTGGTCCGCCGCCACCGATGACCTCGCCGACGAGATCATCTCCGCGCAACAACGGGCCTACCTGCGGCTAACCCAGCTACGGGCGATCATCGAGGACACCGCGCTGCTCTCGGTGCCCGATGCGTTCACCCGGGACGTCATCGAGTCCAGGCTGCGCCCGGCGATCACCGATGCGCTCTCCCGCCAACTCGGTCGCCCGGTCCAGGTCGCGGTCACCGTGCGCCCGCCGGAGGGCAACCTCCGCCAGGTGCTCAACGCACCCACGGCCGCGGTCGCGGTGGTCAAGGTGGTTCGGGCGCCAGGCGACCCGGTCGCCACGCCCATGATCGACGGCGCGCGACCCGTTCTGGACGGTCATGAGCCCGCCAACCAACCCAGACCCGACAGCGGGCCGGGTCGTAATGCGCACGTCGGTCTGCACCGGGATGAGCGGCGCAGCGCCGACGGCAACCGGCTCAACCCGAAGTACACGTTCGAGACGTTCGTCATCGGTTCGTCCAACCGCTTCGCCCACGCCGCCGCGGTCGCCGTCTCGGAGTCGCCGGCGAAGGCCTACAACCCGCTGTTCATCTATGGCGGTTCCGGGTTGGGCAAGACCCACCTCCTGCACGCGATCGGCCATTACGCGACCGGGCTCGGTAACGCGCGGGCGGTGCGCTACGTCTCGACCGAGGAGTTCACCAACGACTTCATCAACAGCCTGCGCGACGACAAGACCAGCGCCTTCCAGCGCCGATACCGTGATGTGGACATTCTGCTCATCGATGACATTCAGTTCCTGGAGAACCGGGAGCGCACCCAGGAAGAGTTCTTTCATACCTTCAACACCCTGCACAACACGAACAAACAGATCGTCATCACCTCGGACCGGTCGCCTAAGCAGCTATCCACGTTGGAAGACCGGTTGCGCACCCGGTTCGAGTGGGGCCTGCTCGCCGACATCCAGCCGCCCGACCTGGAAACGCGCATCGCGATCCTGCAGAAGAAGGCGGCTCAGGAGCGCTTGTTCGCCCCCGCCGAGGTGCTCGAGTTCATCGCGTCCCGGATCGCCAACTCCATCCGTGAGCTGGAGGGCGCGCTGATCCGGGTCACCGCGTTCGCCAGCCTCAACCGGGCCGCGATCGACCTCGCGCTGGCCGAGGAGGTGCTGCGCGACTTCATCCCGGACGGCTCCGGCCCAGAGATCACCGTCGATGAGATCATGGCTGCCACGTCGGAATACTTCGGTGTGAGCACCGACGACCTGCGGGGGCAGTCGCGTTCCCGGGTGCTGGTGAACGCACGCCAGGTGGCCATGTACCTGTGCCGCGAGCTGACCGACCTCTCGTTGCCACGGATCGGTCAGGCCTTCGGCGGCCGCGATCACACCACGGTCATGCACGCCGACCGGAAGATCAGACAGCAGATGGCCGAGCGCCGTTCCCTCTACAACCAGATCGCCGATCTGACCAACCGGATCAAGCAAATAACATGACCCTCCGCCCTGCCACCAGCCAC
>JBLNGJ010000278.1:0-3626 GCA_050264675.1 Micromonosporaceae bacterium | reverse complement strand
GCCGTGCACGTCCAGCATGGTGATCGTGTCGTGGTCGGCCTTGGTCCGGTAGCTGCCGGCATGCTTGATCCCGGCCGCGTCGAAGGCGTCCAGGGTACGGGCGACGCCGGCCTCATTCTGGTCGATGGTGTGGTTGCTGGCCGTTGAGCACGAGTCGTAGCCGAGGTCGGCCAGGGCCGGCACGATCTGTGGCGGCACCGAGAACCGGGGAAACCCGGAGAACGGCCCCCCGGCTGGGGCGAGCGGTGTCTCCATGTGACAGATGGCCAGGTCGGCCGAGGAGACAACCTCTTTGACGCTGGCCAGCAGCGGCCGGAAGTCGCAGCATGTGCCGCCGTTGTCGGCCCGGCCCTGGGCCCACAGGTCCGGGTGCAGCAGCATGTCGCCCGAGCCGAGGATCGTGACGGTGTTGGCGGCCGGCTCCGGCTCGGCCTGGGCGCTGGCCGGGCCGCCGGGGCGGCCGGCCTGCCAGGCCCCGCTGCGCCCGGTGCAGCCGGTCGTGGCCAGCGCGAGCGCGGTCACCGCGAGCAGCGCGGTCACTCGGGTCTTCGACACGCTGGCACTGTGCCCGGTCCGGCCGGCCGGGGCAAGTCGCCACCGCGCGTCCGGGGACCCATGACGGCGTGTGAGGATGACCGCGTGCTCGGAAAGCTCACTACCGAACGGGCCTCGACGCGGCCCGACCTGCTCGCCGCCCCGGTCGCCGCCGCGCTGCCGGAGTCGGCTTCCGCCGACGTGTTCGTCGCGCCCATCGATCCCGAGCTCGCCGACACCGCGGCGTTCTGCGCCGCCTACGACGTCGGCCTGGACGTCTCGGCCAACTGCGTCGTGGTGGCCGGCAAGCGGGAGGGCGACGTGCGCTACGCCGCGTGCATGGTGCTCGCGACGACCCGCGCCGACGTCAACGGCGTGGTGCGCCGCCACCTCGATGTGCGCAAGGCGAGCTTCCTGCCGATGGCTGAGGCCGTCGCGCTCACCGGTATGGAGTACGGCGGCATCACCCCGATCGGCCTGCCGGCGGCCTGGCCGGTGCTGGTGGACGCCGCGGTCGCGGCGGCGCCGTGGGTGGTGATCGGCTCGGGCGTACGCCACAGCAAGATCGTGCTGCCCGGGCACAGGCTGGCCGGACTGCCCACCGCGGCGGTCGTCGACGGCCTCGGTCAACCCCTCGGCGGCTGACTGCCGTACGATCCGACTGCGCATGGTGCCGGTGGGCTCGTGGCGGCCCGTGCCGTTCGAGAGCTCCGAAACGGGGATGCCTCCCGCCGCGTCGTCCTTGTGTTCGCTCGGGTCTGGAGATCGCGATTTCCGGTCGAGAGAGTGTAGAAGACTCGCAGAAAACTCGCTTCCCTAGGCCACTGATCGCGATCATGCCGGTTGAGCGAGCGGCCTGTTAGCCGGTGAGAGTGAACGGCGTGCTCGCCGTGCTGATGCTGCTCTTCCCCTCGGCGATGATGTCGAACTGTTGTGGTGCGAACTTGGAGAATGAGTCCGGGATCGTGATCGGCACGTTGGTGAACTTGCCGCCCGCGTCCGCGGTCGTCTCACCGACCTGTTCGGTGTGGAAGCGGATCGTGATGGTCTCGCCAGCCTCGAAGCCGGTGCCGCTGACGTTGACCACCGTGCCGGCCGGGCCGGAGAGGCGGTTGAGGAAGACCGACGCTTCGCCCGACGAGTCAGGTCCGCCGTTGCCGCCCCGGTCGTCGCTGCAGATCACGGGCAGACATACCGGCTTGAACACGACCACGCCGGCGCCGATGCAGGCCACCACGATCGGCACGATCACGGCACCGATGACCCACTTGAGGTTGCCGCCGGACTCGGTCACGCGCACCTCGGCTCGATCGAAGCGGTCGGAGTCGGCGTGACTGTAGCCGTCCGCCACGGCCCGGTCTATCGGCTTAAGGTCAGTCCGGGGCGCAAGTCTCGGTCAGCCGAGGGTGCGCACCGCTGCGATGGTGACCTCTACATCGGACTCGTCGGTCAGGATGCTTGGACCGAAGCGCAGGTACGAGGTCGCGTACGGGGTGACGCTCGCCGAGACCCCGGCGGCGCGCAACCGGGCTACCGCCTCCCGCGGCCGGTAGCCGCGTACCTCGCAGCAGATGATGCCGGCGGAGAGCTCGGCCGAGCGGGGCGTGCGCAGGGTCACCCCGGACAGGTCGGCGAGCCCGTCCTTGAGCGCGGTCGCCAGCGTCCGGGTCCGCTGCGCGATTCGGTCCATGCCGATCGTCTGGTGCAGGGCGAACGCCTCGGCGAGCGCCCACCGGTGCTCGAAGCTGTGGTAGCCGCCCGGCGTGGCCGCCGGTCCGGCCGGACCGTGCGGGAGGCTACCCTCCTGCCACGCGCCGATGCTCGCGGCGGTGAAGCTCGGGATGACCGGGGTCAGCTGGGGCCACGCGGTTGCCCGGCCCCACAGCAGGCCGGTCCCGCGCGGGCCGAAGAGCCACTTGTGGCAACCGGTGGCGAAAAAGTCGCAGCCGAGCTCGTCGGGCGTGGTGGCCTCGACGCCGAAGCCGTGCACGCCGTCGACGGCGAGCAGCACCGGCGCGTCGCGACCCTGCCCGACCTCGGCGAGCATGCCGGCAATGACGGGGATCGGCAGCTTCACCCCGCTGCTCGAGTGCACCCAGGTCAGCGCGACCACCCGGGTCCGGGGATTGACCGCCGCCCGCAGCCGCTGCACGATCTGGTCCGCGTCCGCCGTCTCGGGCGCGTCATAGAGGCGGACCCGCCGCACCGGCGTGCCGTCGCGCGCCTGGCGCAGCCGCAGCGACTCGTGGGTGGCGTAGAAGTCGTGCTCGGTGGTGAGCACCTCGTCGCCGGGACCGAGCCGCAGGCCGGCGAAGAGCAGACCGAGGCCCATCGTGGTGGAGTCGGTGAACGCGATCTGATCGGGCTGAGTCCTCAGATACGCCGCGGCCGCACCGGCGACCGCCGTGTCGAGCGCCTCCTCGTTGGCGGCGAGATAACCCGGGGCGTCCGCGTCGAGCCCACGCCGGTGCCGCTCGATCGCCTCGCGCACCGTGGCCGGGTGGCTGGCGAAGACAAAGCCGGCCAGGTGAGCCACCCCCGGTTCGAGCGCGAACTGCGCCTTGACGCTGGCCCAGCTGCCCGGATCAAGCGGCCGAGTCACGGCCAGGCCGCGGTGCGCCACCTGCTCGGAGCGGCAGCCGGCGACCGTGCCGGCCACCGCGCCGCCGGCCAACGTGGCGAGCACACCCCGCCGGGTCAGCACGAGCCCTCCTCGGCGCCGAGCGGATCCAGGCGCGGCCGTTTGGGAGGCAACTGGTCGCCGCTCGAGCGGCCGACGATGCGCCGGCGCACCCACGGGGCGAGGTGGCGCCGAGCCCACCGGGCGTCGTTGACCCGGGCCGCGACCCAGGTGTGACGGTCCGGCGCCGCGGGGGTGGCGAACCATTCCGCGTCAGGCTCGAGGCCGAGCACGGTCAGCACGTGCGCGGCGGCTCGGCGGTGCCCGGCCGTGGACAGGTGCAGCCGGTCCTCGCTCCACAGCCGCGGGTTGCCGAACTCGTCGTCGTGCCAGAGGTCCACCAGCCGGGCGCCGTGGCGATCAGCGACCTCGCCGACCGCCTCATTGAGCAGCAGGACCCGCGGCAGGATCA
>JBLNGJ010000277.1:0-2912 GCA_050264675.1 Micromonosporaceae bacterium | reverse complement strand
ACCTGGCCTGGGGCATGGTCGCCGGCGCGCCCGGACTCACCGGACTGGCGCTGCTCTACCGCGGCCTGGCCGGCGGGGCCATGTCGGTGGTGGCGCCGATCACGGCGGTCACCGCGGCCGTGGTGCCCATGATCGTTGGGCTGCTGGTCGACCGTACGCCCGAACCACCCGCCCTCATCGGCGCGGTGCTCGCGGTGGTCTCGATCGCGCTGATCAGCCTCGCCCCCGGCCGGGACGCCGCGTCCGGGGGCTCGAGGGGCTCCGCCAGCCTCGCCGGTTCGGGTGGGCTGGCCGGTTCGGCCGGCCTCGCCCTCGCCGCCGGCGCCATGTTCGGCACGTTCTTCGCCCTGCTCGCCCAGACCTCGTCCGATTCCGGCATGTGGCCGCTGGCCGCGGTCCGGTTCACCTCGATCGGCCTCGGGCTGCTGCTCATGGCTCGGGTCCGGCACACCATGCGGCTGCCCGGGCCGAGCCTGGGGTGGGCCGTGCTCGCCGGCGCCGGCGACATCAGTGCGAACGCGCTCTTCCTGCTCGCGACCCGGCACGGACTGCTCAGCGTGGTCGCTCCGATCGCCTCGCTCTACCCGGTCTCCACGGTGCTGCTCGCCCTCGCCGTCGACAAGGAACGGGTCCGACCGCTGCAGCTGGCCGGGCTGGGGCTGGCCGCCGGCGCGCTGGTTCTCGCCGCCATCTAGTCCACCGGCATACGCTGCCTTCCATGAGGGTCGCCGTGTGTCAGCTCAACTCCCGCCACCTCCGTCCCGCGAACCTCGCCGTCGCGCGGGACCTGCTCGATCGCGCCGCGGCCGCCGGTGCCGACCTGGCCGTACTGCCGGAGTACACCGACTACCTGGGGCCGGCCGACGGTGAACCGAAACCGGAGGCGGTCGACGGCGAGTACGCCGCGTACTTCGCCGAGGCCGCACACCAGTTGCGCATGTGGGTGGTGGCCGGGTCGTTCCACGAGACCGGGCCGGACGAGGTGCGCACCTATAACACGTCACTTGTCTTCAACCGGGGCGGTGAGCTCGTCGCCACGTACCGCAAGATCCACCTGTTCGACATCGACATCCCCAACCGGGTCTCCTACCAGGAGTCGAAGCTGGTGGCGCCGGGCGAGCAGACCGTCGTGGTGGATGTCGAGGGCGTCTCGGTCGGCCTGTCGATCTGCTACGACCTGCGCTTCCCCGAGCTCTACCGGCGGCTCGCCATCGCTGGCGCCCAGGTGCTCCTGGTGCCGGCCGCGTTCACCGCACACACCGGCCGGGACCACTGGGAGGTGCTGCTGCGGGCCCGGGCCATCGAGAACCAGTGCTACGTGGTGGCTTCGGGGCAGATCGGTGACCACGAGCCCGGCCGCTCCTGCTACGGACGGAGCATGGTGATCGACCCATGGGGCACCGTGGTCGCCCAGGCCCCGGACACCGTGGGGATCGCGGTGGCCGATCTTGACCCGGAACGGGTACGCCGGATCCGCCAGGAGGTGCCGAGTCTGGCCAACCGTCGTCTGTGATCGTGTTTGGTGAACCGTTGGGGCGCGGCTTCCCGGATCGGGCCCGTCGCCGGGCTATGGACAGGGCTGGGCGGCCGGGCAGTTTCCCGGATCGAGCCCGCACCGCCGGGGCGGATGGCGGCACTTTCCAGGATTCGGCCCCGAAGGGGTGAGGTCGGCGCGTGACGTGCACTGGGCGCGACCGGGGGTTTCAGAGAATCTGGCTGGCAAGCGCCGTGACGACGGTGAGTGCCACGATCAACAAGGCCGTGACGAGCATGGCGTTCGCCATCCGGGTCGGCCCTCGTTCGGCCAGCCGGCGCACGCCGAGCACCAGCACCACCAGAAGACACCCCGCGATCAGCGCCTGCCACGCGGGGTGCAGCAGATCGAGGAGTCCGTCCGGCGAGGCATTTGGCACGCCTCACACTGTGCCACGCGCCCGAGCTCCGAGCGTCGACGCCGAGGCTTCCTCGTCTGCCCGCTGGACCTACCCGCGCCGACGGCCTAGACACGGTGGGCGCCTGGCCGGTGCGGCTGCTGGCCGGCTTGGCAACTTGCCGGCGTGGCAACTTGCCGGCGCGGGCGAACGGGCGCATCGTAGGTGTCAGCAGGGGCCCACGGCTGGGCGAGGACAGCGTGCACACCGCGCCGCGACGCGCCGGTGAAAAATTTGCCGTGGGTGGTTGACCGCCGGTCTCGTGCCGGGTATGTTTCTAGAGCCGGCAGCGCGCCGGGCGGGTCGCCGCTGAATGGCGGTTGGATCGGCCGGGTTGCTGGCAGTCCCCCCGAAGGTAACAGCGGACCACTGTGTGCGCTGACGCCGGACGGGGAGCCCGAGCGGGGCGAAGTCAGTGGTGGAGATCACAATTGACAGCGCGAAGCCGGTCGGGTAAGTTAGAGCAGTTGCCCCGAAGATTGTCCCTACTAGGGATGGCGTCGGTGGGTGCCTGTTTCTTGAGAACTCAACAGGGTGTTTGATAAGCCAGTGCCAATTTTTATCCTCGTTAGAGGTTCCTTTGGCAAATTCTATTTGCCGGGGTGAATTTTCCAGTTTTTGTTGGAGAGTTTGATCCTGGCTCAGGACGAACGCTGGCGGCGTGCTTAACACATGCAAGTCGAGCGGAAAGGCCCTTCGGGGTACTCGAGCGGCGAACGGGTGAGTAACACGTGAGCAACCTGCCTTCAGCTTCGGGATAACCCTCGGAAACGGGGGCTAATACCGAATATTCACCACCGGGCGCATGACTGGTGGTGGAAAGTTTTTCGGCTGAAGATGGGCTCGCGGCCTATCAGCTAGTTGGTGGGGTGATGGCCTACCAAGGCGACGACGGGTAGCCGGCCTGAGAGGGCGACCGGCCACACTGGGACTGAGACACGGCCCAGACTCCTACGGGAGGCAGCAGTGGGGAATATTGCA
>JBLNGJ010000276.1:0-3004 GCA_050264675.1 Micromonosporaceae bacterium | reverse complement strand
CGCGACGGGGAGCCGGTGGGGTGGTGTGCGGCCGGTCCCCGCTCCCGCTACGCGCGGGCACTGCGGTCACCCCTCCTGGCCGAGCGCGACACAGCCGAGGACGACTCGGTCTGGCTGGTGCCCTGCTTCTACGTGCGCCGCGACGCTCGCCGGGCCGGCGTCACCAAGGCCCTGCTCGAGGCGGCCGCGGCACTCGCGCGCCAGCATGGCGCGCGAGCGATCGAAGGCTTCCCGCAGGCCGGTAACACCCGGCGGGCGGCCGGCGACGCGTACGTCGGCGTGGAGCCGATGTTCGCGGCCTGCGGCTTCACGCCCACCGACCGGCGAACCGCCAACCGGGTTGTGATGCGCCGCCCCTTGCGCCGCACTCGTGGCGCGACCGGTCAGCCCGCGTCGGAGGAGTGACCGGGAAACAGGTGTGCCGACGGGTCGATCGCCACGGCGGCGTTGTTGACCGCGGTGGCCGCCTCGCCGAACCCCACCACGATGAGCCGGACCTTGCCCCGGTACTCGGTGATGTCGCCGGCGGCGAAGACGCGGGGCAGATTCGTGGCCATCGTGGTGTCCACCAGGATGTGCCGTTTGTCGAGCTCAAGCCCCCACTCGCCGAGCGGGCCGAGGTCGGCGGTGAACCCGAGCGCGGCCACGATCGTGTCGGCCGGCAGCGTGCGCGGTTCGGCGCCGCGCTGCTCGACCACCACGCCGGTGACCCGGCTGTCGCCGAGAACGTGGGTGACTTCGGCGTTCACGATGATCTGCACGGGCAGGGCCTGCACGCGAGCCACTGTGGACGCATGTGCGCGAAACTTGTCCCGCCGGTGCACCAGGGTCACCGACTTGGCCAGCGGCTGCAGGGCCAACGCCCAGTCGAAGGCCGAGTCGCCACCGCCCACGATGACCACGTCCTGCCCGGCCAGGTCGTCCAGGTGCGGAACGAAGTAGACGACACCCTCGCCGGGGAACGCATCGGCGGCCGGCAACGGACGGGAGCTGAAACTGCCCATGCCGCCGGTGATGAGCACGGCCCCACAGGTGAGCACGTTGCCGTCGGAGAGGGTCAGGCTCGGCCGACCGTCCTCCACATAGGACAACTTCTCGGCCCGGATGCCGAGCAGGTAGGTGGGGTTGAACGCGCCGGCCTGAGTCACCAGTTCGGCCACGAGGTCACGACCCTTGATGGACGGAAAGCCGGCCACATCGAAGATCGCCTTCTCCGGATACATCGCGGTGACCTGGCCACCGGCCTCGGGCAACGCGTCGATGATGGCGGTGGAGAGCCCGCGGAATCCGGCGTAGTAGGCCGCAAACAGGCCGGTCGGACCGGCCCCGATGATCGCGACATCAACGTCGAGCATGCCCGCTCCTCGATTGCGGCGAACCTGGTCGGCCACCTCGGCCCTGTCTGCGACGGTACGGGCGCTGACGCTCTGCCGGCAAGCGGTCACCGCGGCCGGCGCACCGATCCCGGTGCCGTCAGGCCGGCGGCGCCAGTTCGGCGGCGCCGCTCAACTCGTCCAGAGGTTCGTCATGTCGCGGCGGGCGACGGCGGAAGACCACCGCGGCGACAGCCCCACCGATGAACCCGAACAGGTGGCCCTGCCAAGAGATGCGCTGGTCGGTCGGGAACAGGGCGACCACCTGCCAGCCGTAGAGCAGGCCCACGATAAGGGTCACGCCCAGGTTCCACGGACTGTGTTCGACGATGCCGCGCACCAGCAGCAGGCCGAGCCAGCCGAAGATGATGCCGCTCGCGCCGACCACCAGGTAGCTCCGCGGTGTGGCCAGCCACACGCCCAAGCCGCTGACCACGGCGATCAGCAGCGTGGAGAGCACGAACCGGCGTACGCCCGAGGCGAGCACGAACGTGCCCAACAGCACCAGGGGCGCCGCGTTGGAGACGAGGTGGTCGAAGTCGGCGTGCACGAGCGGCGCCAGGAAGATGCCGTCGATCCCGGAGACCACGCCGGGCCGGATGCCGAAGAGACGGTCCAGCTCACCACCGGTCATGCGATCGAGCAGTTCGACCAACGCGAGCACCGGGACCACGGTGCACATCACCACGAACGCCCGACCCAGTGCGGCGTAGAAGGCCACCGTGCCGAAACGCGCGGCGTCACCGTCCGGCCCCACAGGCGCGGTCATTCGGCCTCCTCCGCTGAGGAGAGCACGTCGCCGGTCATGCGCCCGTTGTTACCAGGTCGAGCGTCCCGTCGCTATCGTCAGGACGGCGGGTTCAGTACCAGTTGTGGGCGAGCCAGAACGACCAGGCTCCGCAGGGGGTGCCGTAACGGCCTTTGACGTAGCTCAGGCCCCACTTGATCTGCGGTACGGGGTTGGTGCGCCAGTCCGCGCCGTAGGCAGCCATCTTGTCGCCGGGCAGCGCTTGGGGAATGCCGTAGGCGCCACTGGAGGTGTTGCGAGCCAAGTGGTTCCAGCCGCTCTCCTTGGTCCACAGTCGCTCCAGGCAGGGCATCTGGTCCAACGCGAACCCCGCATCGAGCAGGAGCGCGCAACCCAGCGCCCGGTTGCCCGTGTACTCCTTGCAGGAGGCGGGCACGGGGTAGCTGCTACGGGTCTGCGACCGGCTCGCCGTGGCGTCACGTTTGGCCAGGTCTTCGGCCCGCTTCGCCTTCGCCGCCACCTCGGCGGCGGCGTTGGCCGCCTTTACCTGGGCCGCACCGAATGCGGCGCGGCGCCGGGCATCCACGACGTCGAGGGGAAACTGGCCGACCTCGGCCACCCGGACGTCGACGGTCTGACTGTGTCCACTTGCGACGGTGTGTTGCCGGAAGCCGAGGTAGCCGCCACCGAGGGCGCCAAGAAGCAGCACCAGCACGGCGATGAGGCGAGCGCCACCACGGCGCCACCGGGCCACAAAGGACGGGCGGCGGGGGGGCCAACCCACAAGGTTATCCCTTCGTCGGGGACAAGGACGCGGTTGGTGTGGGGCATCGCCGGGGCGACGCCACTCCTACCGCGAGCGCAGCGCCCGGTGATGCCATCG
>JBLNGJ010000275.1:0-10448 GCA_050264675.1 Micromonosporaceae bacterium | reverse complement strand
CCGGCGAGCATCCCGACCGCGCCGGCGGTCTGGCTGATGGACATGGCCTTCGGCAGGTTCTCGGTGCCGACCATCTCCGGCACCAGGGCGGTCACGGTCGGCTGGGTGACCGCCACGCCCGCCGAGAGCAGCGCCACCAGGGCGACGATCATCGCCGGCTGGTCGGCGTACGCGAGCAGCACGCAGACGAGCGCCTGCATCAGTCCGGTGACCACCAGCAGGATTCGGCTGTCGACCCGGTCGGCCAGGCGCCCGGCCAGCGAGCCGAGCAGCACCAACGGCACCGCCTCGGCCAGCAACAGCGCGGCCACGCCGTACCCGTTGTCACCCCGCGCGACCAGCGTCAGCGCCAGCGCGGTCGCCGCCAGATAGTCACCGCAGGACGAGACGGCCCGCGCGCCGGCCGCGAGGTAGACGTCGCGCCAACGTGGCACATCGGAAGATGTGAAGGCCATACTTCGAAGTATGTCCTTCACATCTCGGCAACGCAACCCCCGTCGCCGGCTCGGCTGACTAGGGCGGATCGGCCGGGAACGCGCGGAACAGGGTGATCACCTTGCGGGCACCGGCCGGCGGCTCCTGGCGTTGGGTCGGGGTGTACGGCTCGAACATCTTCAGGATCTCCGCCCGCAGCTCCTCGAGCTCGGCCGGGGTGACCACGATCTGACTGCGGTGCAGGATGACCGCGTCCGAGTCGTCCTGCGCGATCTCGTGCGCCTTCTCCAGCCAGCGGCGCAGCACCGCCTCGTCGCGCTGCAGCACCACATCGACCAGAGCCAGGGCGGCCGGCACGGCGTCCGGAACATCCGGGTCGTCGAGGTCGAGCATGAAGCCACGCACCGGCGAGCGCCACACCCGCTCCCGCCCGTCGCCCCGGCTCGGCGCCTCCTCGACCAGGCCGATCTTGGCCAGCGCCCGCAGGTGATAGCTGGTGGCGCTGGGGGACAGACCGCAGATCTCAGCACACTCCGTCGCGGTCGTCTCGGCACCTTCACCCAGGTGCTGAAGGATCGCCATCCGGGCCGGGTGCGCCATGGCCCGCATCACCTTCGGATCGCGCACCGTGTAGGGCGTCCGGGGTTGCGTGGTCACCCCATCACTCTTGCACGCCGTGGTCGGCTGACACTGACGCCGGTTCGCCCGCAGGCTTCGCGAAATCGACTGGGAGCGACCGACGCTGCGCGCGTACACTCGTCGTTCCGCGCGTCCACCCGGGAGTGTTCGCATGCCGTTGTCCGCGACCGGAACCGACCTGGACCCGACTCATCCACCAACCGACCCGCTGCAGGCCGAGATCACGGCTGAGCGGGAGCACCTGGCCGCCTCACGTGCCGCGCTGCGCCGGATGCGGGAACGGGCCGAGGCCCTCTTCGCCACCGGCGAGAGTGTGGCCGGAGACCCGTTCGCGGCCGAGACCCTCGGCCGCACCCTGAGGCGGCGCATCGCCGAGCTGACCGACGACCCCAGCACACCACTCTTCTTTGGACGGCTGAGCTTTGACGCCGACGCCGACGCCGGAGAGCACGCCGGACACGACTACCACATCGGGCGCCGGCACGTGACCGACGACGCCGGTGAGCCGATGGTGCTCGACTGGCGCGCGCCGCTGTCCCGCACCTTCTACCAGGCCAGCGCCCGCGACCCGCAGAACGTCGCGGTGCGACGGCGGTTCGGCTTTCAGGCCGGCGTGCTGACCGGTTTCGAGGACGAACACCTCGACCGGGGCGAGGAGCTCGGGACAGCATCGAAGATCCTCACCGCCGAGATCGAGCGTCCGCGGGTCGGGCCGATGCGTGACATCGTCGCGACCATCCAACCCGATCAGGACGATCTGGTCCGGGCCGAGCTGGACGAGACGATCTGCGTGCAGGGCGCACCCGGCACCGGAAAGACCGCGGTCGGCCTGCACCGCGCCGCGTTCCTGCTCTACCAGCATCGCGAGCGGTTACGCCGGTCCGGTGTGCTGGTGGTCGGCCCCAACCGGGCCTTCCTGCACTACATCTCCGAAGTGCTGCCGACGCTGGGCGAGATCGAAGTCGAACAGTCGACAATGGACGATCTGCTCCCCGTGCCGGGGCGGGTGGCGAACGACAGCCCGGGCGAGGCGACCTGGCTCAAGCACGATGTGCGTCTGGCCGCGGTGCTGCGGCGGGCGATCGGCGCGTACGTGCGCAAGCCCACCGAAGGCCTGGTCGTCTCCGACGGTTCCTGGCGTTGGCGCATCTCCGAGGAAGGGCTGCGCCGCATCGTCGACGACGTGCGTCGCGAGGCACTGCCACACGCGGTGGGCCGGGAACGGGTGCGGTCGCGGACAGTGGCCCTGCTGCAACGGCAGGCCGAGGCGCGCCGGGGTGAGTCACCGACCGAAGCCTGGGTACGTCGGATGGGGCGCCACCCGCAGGTGCGCACGTTCCTCGACCACGCCTGGCCCGACGTCCGCGCCGAACAACTCGTCTTCGAGCTGCTCAGCGACGCATCGGCGCTGGCCCGGGCGGCCAGCGAGATCCTCAGCGAGGACGAGCAGGCCGCCCTGCACTGGCAACGTCCGGTCCGTTCGGTGCGCACCGCGCCGTGGTCGGCTGCGGACGCCGTGCTGCTCGATGAGGCGGCCGGGCTGATCGAACGGCTGCCCAGCTTCGGCCACGTGGTTGTCGATGAGGCGCAGGATCTCTCGCCGATGCAGTGCCGGGCACTGGCCCGGCGCAGCCTGCACGGGTCGCTGACGCTGCTCGGCGACCTGGCCCAGGGCACCGCCGCCTGGGCGGCGCGCGATTGGCCGACGACCCTGGCCCACCTCGGCAAACCCGACGCCCGCATCGTTGCCCTCGCCACCGGCTTCCGGGTGCCCGACGCCGTGGTGCGCCTGGCCAACCGGCTGCTCCCGGCGCTCGGCGTCGACGTGCCGGAGGCGGTCTCGCTCCGCCGCGACGGGTGGCTGCGGCTGCGTCAGGTCGATGACCTGCCGGCCGCCACGGTCGCCGAGGTCCGCACCGCGTTGGCGCAGGAGGGCTCGATCGCGGTCGTGGTGGCCGACGCCGCGGCCGCCCGGTTCGCGGCGGGGCTGCGCGCCGCCGGGTTGGCCGTCGCCGACCCGGCCGGCGCCGATCCCGACGGGCGGGTCACCGTGCTCCCGGCCGCGCTCGCCAAGGGCCTGGAGTACGACCACGTGATCGTGGTCGAGCCGGCCGACATCGTCGACGCGGAGCCGCGCGGGCTGAACCGCCTCTATGTGGTGCTCACCCGGGCCGTGTCCCGCCTGGCCGTGCTGCACACCCGCCCGCTGCCGGCCGCCCTCGGCTGAGCCGGCTCCCCTCGGCTGAGCCCGCTCAGTTGTTGCGCGCGAGCGCCCGTCCGATGATCTCGGCCGCTCGGGCCACCGTGCGCAGATCCCGCTCGGAGACCCGGTCGAGCAGCGCGGCGATCAGCCGCACCCGGCCGGCGCGGCCCCGCTCGAGCACCGCCCGCCCGGGCCCGGTCGCCCGCACCAGCACGACCCGACGGTCGTCCTCTGACCGGATCCGCTCGGCCAGTCCGGCCGCCTCCAGCGCCGAGACCGTCTTGGTGATCGCCGGCGGGGTGACCTGCTCGAGCGCGGCCAGCCGACCCAACGGCATCGGGCCGGCGAAGACCAGCACCGACAGGGCCGAGGCCCGCGGACCGTCCAGGTCCATCTGCCCGTCGGCGGTGCGGGCGTGCCGCAACAGCCGCAGCGCCGCCGAGTGCAGCACGTTGGCCGTCTCGTGGCGGACATCGCGCCGTAGCCCTGCCGGCAGCGGCGGCAGGCCCGAGCCGAGTTGACCGCTATCCTTCACCATGGTTAACCTTTCACTTAGGCTAATCATAGGAGGAGCCATGGCCGTGGGGCCAGTGGGCCAGATTCACATCAGCGTGACCAACCTGGATCGCTCGATCGAGTTCTACCGCGACGTGCTGGGCATCCCGATGCTGTTCCGGGTGCCCGGGCAGGAGATGGCCTTCTTCGCCAGTGGTGACGTGCGCCTGTACCTGGGTGTGCCGACCACACCCGACTTCACCAGCCGATGCGTGCTCTACTTCCGGGTCGACGACCTCGACGCCGAGGTGGCCCGGCTCGCCGAGCTCGGCCTCCGGGTCGCCCATCCGCCCCGGGTGGTGCATCGAGACGGCGATACCGAGCTGTGGATGGCCTGGTTGCCTGACCCCGATGACCATCGCCTCGCGCTCATGCAGGAACGCCCCACGCCCGCTGATGCATGAGCGCTGCGGGCCGACGGTGGGCAATTTCAAGGATTTCGCCCACACCGCTCACGAAGTGAGGGCTCGATCCGGGAAACTGCCCAATCAGGCCCACGCCGGCGCCGTCACTGCCCGCCCGGACTCGGCGCCGTAAGCGGATTGAGCAGGCGTCCCGATCGGGTGGCCCGGGCGGGTCGGGTGGCCCGGGCGGGTCAGGTGGCCCGGGCGGCGCGGACGGGTACCACGAGCGGACCCTGCTCTCCGTCCACCACCCGGACCCGGGCGCCGTAGTGCTCGGCGAGTAGGTCCTCGGTGAGCACGCTGCGCGGCGGACCGGTCGCGACCACCTGCCCACCCGCCAGCAGGACCAGGCGCTGCGCGTACTCGCCGGCGATCGAGAGATCGTGCATGGTGGCGAGCACGGTGAGCCCTCGGTCGGCGCGCAACTTGTCGACAAGGTCGAGCACCTCCTGCTGGTGCCCGATGTCCAGTGAGGACGTCGGTTCGTCCAGCAGAA
Organism: Micromonosporaceae bacterium; assembly: GCA_050264675.1. Lineage (GTDB taxonomy): Bacteria > Actinomycetota > Actinomycetes > Mycobacteriales > Micromonosporaceae > JBLNGJ01. The sequence continues at coordinate 5,716 of JBLNGJ010000275.1, read as the reverse complement.
GCAGCGGCGCGCCCTGCGCCAGCGCCCGGGCGAGGAAGGCACGCTGGCGCTCGCCGCCCGAGAGCGTCTCCAGTGGACGGTCGGCGAACCGCACGAGGTCGAGACGATCCAGCGTCTCCTCGACCACCTCGAGGTCGGCGGCGGACTCGCGGCCCAGCGGCCGGATGAACGGCGTGCGCCCGAGCAGCACGTAGTCGAGCACAGCCATGCCGGGTGGCACCACCGGCGTCTGCGGAACCGTGGCGACCAGGCGCGCCCGTTCCCGCCGGCGCAGCCGCGGGACCGGCGTGCCGAGCAGGGTGATCGAGCCGGTGTAGGGCAGCAGCCCGCCCACCGCCCGCAGCAGCGTGGACTTGCCGGCGCCGTTCGGGCCGATCACGGTGACCCATTCCCCGGCCGAGACCGACACGTCGACGCCGCGCAGCACGGGCCGGCCGTCGAGCGCGACATCGACGGCGGTCACCCCGATCGCGGACGCCGCGCGGGCCGGCGAGGTCATGGCCCCACTCGTTTCGACGTGCGCAGCACCAGCACGAAGAATGGCGCGCCGACGAACGCCGTCACCACGCCGATCGGTATCTCACTCGGCGCGAGCACGGTGCGGGCCGCCAGGTCGGCGAGCACCAGGAAGGCCGCGCCGAAGAGCATGGACAGCGGCAGGATCACCCGGTAGCTGGAACCAGCCAGCAGGCGCACGGTGTGCGGCACGATGATGCCGACGAACCCGATCAGTCCGGCCACCGCCACCGCCGCCGCTGTGCCGAGCGACGCGGCGGCGATAAGGAAGTAGCGCGAGCGCTGCGGATGCAGGCCCAGGCTCGCCGCCTCGTCGTCGCCGACCGCGAGCACATCCAGCTCGCGGCCCTGGGTGAGCACCAGGATCGCGATCACCGCGACGTACGGCAGCAGGAGGATCACCTCCTGCCAGCCGTTGGTGGCCAGGCGCCCCAGCACCCACGAGAAGACCTCGCGGATCGTGTCCGCGTTGCGCTGCAACAGGTAGGTCTGTATCGCGGTGAAGAAGCTCGCGACCGCGACGCCGGCCAGGATCAGGGTGGCCGGCGTGCGCTGCCGGTTACCGGAAGCGCCCACGCCGTAGGTCAGGCCGACCGCGATGAGCGCCCCCACGAAGGCGAACAGCGGCAGCAGGCCGCTCGTCGTGGCGTTGCCCGACAGGTTCGCCGACGCGTGCACGGCGACCGCCGCGGTCGCGCCCAGGCCGGCGCCAGCGGCTACGCCGAGCAGGTATGGGTCGGCCAGCGGGTTGCGGAACACGCCCTGGTAGCACCCACCGGCCAGCGCGAGCATCGCCCCGACCAGCAGGCCGAGCACGACCCGGGGCAGCCGCAGCTGGGTGACGATCGCCGCCTCGCGCTCGCTTAGTCCACTGTGGATATCAACGCCGGGCAGCAGGTTGAGCAGCTCGGCGGCGGTCCGCAGGGGATTGAGTCCGATCGGTCCGATCGCCACCCCGGCCACGGTCGCGACGGCGACGGCGAGGACGCCGATAGCCAGCCAGCGCCCAGTCAGCCGGGCCGGCCGGGAGAGCTCGGCCGGCCGCGTCGGCACCGGTGCCGTCACCGTCGCCCCGATCATCCGCCTTCGCCGCCTAGCTGGCCGGAACCTTCGCCGTCGCCTCGACCACGGCGCGGAGCAGGTCCACCACCCGCGGGCCCCAGCGGGAGGCGATGTCATCGTCGAGCGGGAACACCTGACCGGCCTTGACCGCGGTGATGCCCGACCAGCCGGCTCGGGCCGAGACCGTCTGCTTCGACTGGGCACAACACTTCGAGTCGGCCAGGAAGATCATGTCGGGGTTCAGCTGAACCAGCACCTCGGGCGAGAGTTGCGGGTACTGGTTGTCGTCCTTGCTCGCGCCATCGGCCACATTGACCAGTCCGACGCTGGCGAACACCGAACCGATGAACGTCTTCGAGGTCACGGTGTAGAGCGTCGGGTCGAGTTCGTAGTAGTAGGTCAGCTGCTTGGCGTGGGCCGGTGCATCCTCGACCAGCTTGTCCAACTCGTTGCTCATGCGATCGACAACCATCGACGCTTCGCCGCGGTGGCCGGTGAGCTTGCCGAGATCATTGATCTGGCGGTACGTGTCATCGATCACGTTCGCGGCCGGTGCCAGGTAGGTCGGTATCTTCAGCGTGGCGAGCTGGTCCACGATTTTGTCGATGTCGTTGGCCAGCACCACCAGGTCTGGGTTCTTCGCCGCGATCGCCTCGGCGTTGGGCTTGAAGCCGGACAGGTCCGTCTTGGGCGCGGCGGCCGGATAGTTCGACTGATCGTCCACCGCAACCACCTGCTTGCCGGCATCGATGGCGAAGAGCATCTCGGTCGCCGTCGGAGATAACGACACGATGCGCTGCGGCTGCTGGGTCAGGGTGAGTGAGCCGACCGTGACCGGGAACGCGGCGGCGGGCGAGTTGTTCGTCGCACCGGATCCCTTGCCGCTCGAGCCGCAGGCGACCCCCCCGCTCAACAGGGCCAGCGCCGTGAGCGCCGCGGCGAGCAGCTGAGGACGGATCATCCGGAGCCGGTGTCTCATCGGTAACCTCCTGTCGGGTCGAGGTGGGTGTCCGCCGACAGGAGCCTGGCTCCGTCCGCGAGGCACTCTTTCCTCGAGAGCGCTGATCGCGACGGCACCGCAGGCGACCTGGCTCATCCCCAAGAGGCATCACAGTTGCGGGACAGCGCCGGATTCGCACCGGCTTCGCTGCGGAACAGTCGACCAAACGCTATCTCCGCACCGTGATCAAGACAACCGCGGGGGGCCTTGCCCAGTCGGGTCATCGTCGCCATCGACTGTGGTCGGAGGTCGCTCGGCGGGCGCGTCCGGACCGGGTTGGCGATCATCGCCCGCGGGCGCATCGCCCGCGAGCGCATCACGCAGCCGCGCCTTCTCCTGGCTGCGCCGGCCCGCGCCGGCCTGGATCTGCGCGGCCAGCTCGTCGCGCCACCGGCGAAGCAGGAAGAACGAGAGCACCGCCGAGACCAGAATGGCTACCAGCAGTTTCACCAGCAGGCTGTCCACCGGCAACAGCAGGACCACCAGCACCGCCACCGCGACGAAGATGCCGATGCGGCCGAGTGAGTACTTCAGCGCAGGGCTCACGACGACTCCAGATGTCCACGATGGCCGGTCAGCCACCGGATGCCCACGAACCAGACGACGCCGAACACGCCGACCGCCACCCCGGCGCCGAGGGCGCCGGAGAAGAGTGGTGGCCACGCGCTCGCCACACCGGCGGCGAGCAGGCCGGTGCCGAGCGCAACCGCGGCGGCCACCGCGACGACGAGAATCCGCACGCCGTTGCCACGCCAGGCCCGGAACTCATCGAAGAAGAGGAACGCGGGCAGGATCGCGACGAGCCAGCCCGATGCGCTGCCGAACCGGCTCAGCCCGACCAGGGCGAGGATCCCGTCCACCGCGGCCAGCAGCACCAGCCCGACGGCGGCGCCGCCCAGCGCGGCGAAGACGAGCTCGGCCAGGCTGATCACCCGACCCTGGGCGTCGCGCCGCGGGAAGACCTGCGCCGGAGTTCGTTCAGCCATGTCGGGGCCGAGGGTAGCGCCGACGCCGTTACTGCGGCGCGCCACCCCACCACGCGGGCACCGGCTCGGCGCGCAACTCGGCCAGGCTCGGTGGCGCGTCGTACTCCCGGACGATCTGGTAACGGGTGTTGCGCTCGACCGGCCGGAAGCCGGCGTCCCAGATCAGGTGCAGCAGGTCCTCGCGGTGCATCGTGGTGGGCGTGCCGTAGGAGTCGGCATCGTGAGTGATCTTGTATTCGACCACCGAGCCGTCCAGGTCATCGGCGCCGAAGTTGAGCGAGAGCTGGGCCACCGAGAGCCCGTGCATCACCCAGAAGCACTTCAGGTGCGGCACGTTGTCCAACAACAGACGGGAGACGGCGAACGTCTTCAACGACTCGGCCGGCGCGGCCATCGTCGTGGTTGCCTGCAGCCGGTTGCGCACCACGCCGTCGGCGGAGTCGACGAAGTCGTGCTGGTAGCGCAGCGGGATGAAGACGACGAACCCGCCCGTCTCGTCCTGCAGTTCGCGCAGGCGCAGCACGTGGTCCACCCGATGACGATGCTCCTCGATATGTCCATAGAGCATGGTCGCCGGCGTCCGCAGCCCCTTGGCGTGGGCCAGGCGGTGGATGCGCGACCAGTCCTCCCAGTGGGTGTCGTGGTCGACGATGTGCTGGCGGATCTCCCAGTCGAAGATCTCCGCACCGCCACCGGTGAGCGACTCGAGACCGGCCTCGATCAGCTCATCGAGGATCTCGTCAGCCGACCGGCCGGAGATCTTCTCGAACCAGTGGATCTCGGTCGCGGTGAAGCACTTGAGCGAGACGCCGGGCAGCGCCGCCTTCAGCTCGCGCAGCACCCGCGGGTAGTACTTCCACGGCAGCGTCGGGTGCAGGCCGTTGACGATGTGCAGCTCCGTGAGCTGCTCATCCTCCATCTCCTTGGCCTTGGCCACCGCCTCCTCGACCCGCATCGTGTACGCGGCCTTCTCACCCGGCTTGCGCTGAAACGAGCAGTACGCACAGGAGGCCGCACAGACGTTGGTCAGGTTCAGGTGCCGGTTGACGTTGAACATGACCCGGTCACCGTTGAGTTCGGTGCGCCGGTGATGGGCGAGCCGGCCGAGCCAGGAGAGGTCGTCGACGGCGTAGAGCGCCTCGCCGTCGGCGCGGGTGAGCCGCTCCCCCGCGTACACCTTCTCTTCGATCTCGCCCTTGAGCCGTGAATCGATCATCGACGCCGCCCTCCTCGCCTCCCGAGCCTACGGGGCGGCCGCGAACCGGCTCGAGCCGTGCTCTCGCCGGCGAGGAATCGGTTGTTTCCGAACTGTTTTGCCTACCGGTGTCGACACGCGAACGGACATGGGGTATCACAAGTGTGACAGTTCACTTCGCGTCGTTTGGCGGAAGTTGCTAGCGCCCTTGGCGATGATGTGCCAATCACGGCGAAACTTGGGCGAAAGGGTACGCGGATGGGGCAGCCCGGCCAACCGGCCGATCGACGCCGCGGTCGCCGTACCCGGCGCCAACGTGGCCGGTGGATGGGGCGGACGGCGGCGGCCGCATCGGTGGCGGTCGGGCTGGTCACCGCCTCGGCCCAGCCGGCGCACGCCGCGCCGGCACCGCCCGACGGGTCTGACAGCCCGCTCGCCGCACTGGCCGCCCCGGCGCTCGCGCCCGGCGTCGCGGCCGGCCCCAATGCTGGTTCCACACCCACACCCCACGGCGATCTCGCGCTGCCCAACCAGCCGCAGCCGATCACGCCTCCGCCGCAGAGTGCGATCGGTCCCCTCGCCGCCGAGGTGATGGCGCTCTCCAGCGCCAAGGAGGCCGTCGGCGAGCAGCTGCTCGCGGTCAACCAGGAGTTCGCTGACGCGCATACCCGCACCGCCTCGGCCCAGGCCGCCTGGGAACGCGCGGTGGCCGACCTCGCCGCCGTGCGGGCCAAGGCCGACACGATCGCCTCCGATGTGTACAAAGACGCCACCGCGCTCGGCCCGTTCCAGGACTACGCCAACGACCTTCAGCTGTGGGGTCTCGTCGCGCCCGCGTTGCCGCTGCAGGTCGGCGCGGCGGCCCGGCCGGCCGACCGTGACTCCGTCGCCTACGAACTGGACCTGGCCGAACGAGCCGAGCAGGCCGCTAAGGCCGGGTACGACGCGATGAAAGCA
>JBLNGJ010000274.1:0-2779 GCA_050264675.1 Micromonosporaceae bacterium | reverse complement strand
GACCTCGCCGCCTACCTCGGCCACGGCCTGACCGGGGCGCGGGTCTGGGCCGCCAACGGCTCCAACGAGGTGCAGCAGCAACTGCTGCAGGCCTTTGCCGGGCCCGGGCGCAAAGCCCTGGGGTTCACCCCGTCCTACTCGATGCACCCGCTGCTGTGCTCCGGCACCGGCACAGCCTGGATCGACGGACACCGCAACTCCGGCGACGCGGAGCGGGCGTTCGCCCTGTCGGCCGAGGCCGCCCTCGCGCAGGTACGCGAGCACCAGCCCGACATCGTCTTCCTGTGCTCGCCCAACAACCCGACCGGCACCGCGCTCGACCCGGCCGTGGTGGAGGCGGTGCTGGAGCACGCGCCCGGAATGGTGATCGTCGACGAGGCGTACGCGGAGTTCGCCCGCCCCGACACCCGCAGCACGCTCGCGCTGCTCGACGCGTACCCCCGCCTGGTCGTGACCCGCACGATGAGCAAGGCGTTCGCGCTCGCCGGCGTCCGGGTCGGCTACCTCGCGGCGGCTCCGGCCGTGGTCGACGCCGTGCAGCTGGTGCGGCTGCCCTACCACCTCTCGTCGCTGACCCAGGCCTCGGCCCGGGCGGCCCTCGCTCACGCGCCGGCCCTGCTCGCCCAGGTCGAGGCCATTAAGGACCAGCGCGACCGGATCGTCAGTGGGTTGCGTGGACTGGGCCTGCGGGTCGCCGACAGCGACGCCAACTTCGTCCTCTTCGCACTGTCCTCCATGGACTCACAGACCCTGTGGCGTGCCCTGCTTGAGCGGGGTGTGCTGGTCCGCGACGTGGGCCTGCCCGGCTGGCTGCGGGTCACGGCCGGGTCGGCAGAGGAGACCTCGGCGTTCCTGTCGGCGATGGAGGCCCTGATATGACCCGTGGGCGGACGGCGGTGGTGGAGCGGTCGACGGCGGAGACGAAGGTCCGGGTCGAGCTCGATGTCGACGGCACCGGGCGGGCCGACATCGCGACCGGGATCGGCTTCTTCGACCACATGCTGGGCCAGCTCGCCCGCCACGGCGGGCTCGACCTGACCGTGCGGACCGAGGGCGACCTGCACGTCGACGCCCACCACACGGTGGAGGACACGGCCCTGGCCCTCGGGGCGGCGCTGAACGAGGCACTCGGCGACAAGGCTGGTGTGCGCCGGTTCGGCTCAGCGCTCGTACCGCTGGACGAGGTGCTGGTGCAGGCGGCGGTCGACCTGTCCGGCCGGCCGTACGTGGTGCACGAGGAGCCGGCAGGCCTCGCGCCCTACGTCGGCGCTTCGGGGCCGACGTTCGCGACGAGCCTGACCCGGCACGTGTGGGAGTCCTTCGGCCACGCGGCGCGGATCACCCTGCACGTCACGGTCCTGCGGGCCGCCCGCCCGGGGGCCCAGCCCGACGCGCACCATGTGATCGAGGCGCAGTGCAAGGCCGTGGCGCGGGCATTGCGCGACGCCGTCCGCGTCGAGGATCCTGCCGGTGGAGTGCCGAGCACGAAGGGTGTGCTGTGAACAGCGTTCTGCCGATCGTTTTGTTCGGGGCCGCGGGCATTCTGGTCGGCGGCGCCTGGTCGCTGCACCGCCAGGGCGCCGCCCGGTCGGCGGTCGTTCTGGTCGGCGCACTCGCGACGCTCGCGGCCGTCACCGGCGTGCTGTGGCTGCTGCCGGAGCCGTGATGAGCGACGCGAACGTCGTCGTGCTCGACTACGGGTCGGGCAACCTCCGCTCGGCGCAGCGGGCGCTGGCCCGCGCCGGGGCCTCGGTCACGGTCACCTCCGACCTGGCCGCGGCGGCCACGGCCGACGGGCTGGTCGTGCCGGGCGTCGGGGCGTACGCGGCCTGCATGGCCGGGGTGGACGCGCTCGGCGCCGGTCCGGTCATCGCGGAGCGGGTGGCCACCGGCCGGCCGGTGCTCGGCATTTGCGTGGGCATGCAGATCCTCTTCGACTACGGCAAGGAGCACGGACTGGTCACCAAGGGTCTGGGCCTGTTGCCCGGCGGCGTGACCCGGCTGGACGCGGAACGCGTACCGCACATGGGATGGAACACCGTGACCGCGCCGCCGTCCTCGGTGCTCTTCGCCGCGCTGCCGGCTGGCTCCCGGTTCTACTTCGTGCACTCCTACGCGGCCCGGCCCGCCGATGCCCTTGGCGCGGCCGGGGTCACGGTCACCACCACCGTCCACGGTGGAGTGTTCGTCGCCGCGACGGAGGCCGGCTGCCTGTCGGCGACCCAGTTCCACCCCGAGAAGTCGGGCGAGTCGGGGGCCGTGCTGCTGCGCAACTGGGTGGGCACGCTCCGGTGAGCAAGGAGCGGGCGAAGCGACGGGCCGAGCGGGAGGCGGTGCGGGCCGCGACGGAGGCGAAGCGGGCGCGGCAGGCTGACCGGCGGGCCCGTCGTCGGGCGATGCTGCGTCGACTCACGCCGCCGGACCGGCGCCGCGGCTGGCTGCTGGCGCGCCGGAGCCCGGGCCAGCGGGCCGCCGTCATCGGCGCCGGCCTGGGCCTGCTCGCCGCGATCTGGTATCTCACCGAGTCCTGGCCGACCCGCATCGGCTTGTCGCTGTTGGCGCTGCTCGTGTTGCCCGTACTCGTGATCGTGACGTTCGACCGGAGGAAGGCATGACGCTGACCCTGCTCCCCGCGGTGGACGTAGCCGGCGGTCAGGCGGTGCGCCTCGTGCAGGGGGCGGCCGGCTCGGAGACGGTCTACGGCGACCCGCTGGCCGCGGCCCTGGCCTGGCAGAACGACGGGGCACAGTGGATCCACCTGGTCGACCTGGACGCGGCG
>JBLNGJ010000273.1:0-3200 GCA_050264675.1 Micromonosporaceae bacterium | reverse complement strand
TCATAGGAGTCGTCGGCGTCCGCCATGATGACATAGCGTCCGGCGGCGGCATTGATTCCGGCGATCAGCGCGCCGCCGTACCCGCGCACGGGTGCGTGGACGACGCGCGCGCCGTTCTCCTCGGCGATCCGCTGTGAGCCGTCCGTCGAACCGTTGTCGCTGACCAGTACCTCGCCCTGAACGCCCAGCTCGGCGAGGCACGTCACCGCCTTCCGCACACACTGCGCCAGCGTCTCGGCCTCGTTGAGGCACGGCAACAGGACCGTGACCTCGACCTCTGAAACTGGTGCTCCCGTGTCAGGCCGCCCCGCCACCTCCCCGGGAAGTGGCCGACGCGATCGCGCCGACCGGTACCTCTGCATGGTCGGAAGGGTCGAGAGGGACGGGCGAGACCGGCGCCACCTCCGATGGCGCTTCGACCTGGGCGCGCTGGGCCGACCGTTCGCGGAGCCGTTCGGCGACCGTGTCGATGGTCGCCACGACGAGGACCAGCAGCGCGATCCGGAGCGCGATGTTCTCCTGGATGCCGTAGCGCGCCGGCTCGGCGTCCAGCAAGAGGATGCCGATGACCTCGCTGACCAACGCCGTGGCGATCAGCACCAGCGCCGTACCGACAAGCAGGCGGCGCCGCCGGAAGGCGCCCGAGACCACCGCCACGATCAGCGCGACCAGCAGGCCGCCCAACAAACCCCCGAGCACCTTCATCGTGGGATGGAACGAGAGGCGGTCGATCCGCTTGGGAAAGAAGTTCGCCGAGATGCCGTAGTACCCGTAGCCGTCCACCCCACCGAAAGCGTGCGGGGCGGCGCGCCAGATTGCCCGGGCGGCGAGGTCCGGTGCCGCGACGAGGAACCCGATCGGTTCCGAACCGTGCTTGTCGCCCCAGGCGCTCAGCTCCGGACAGGCGTTGTACTCGGCGAGCAGCTCGAAGAAGTCGCCGGCACGGTTGCGCACGAGCGCGGTCGCGGCGGGGCACGGCGGCATCCCGAGTTCCTGCTCGTAGACGCGCGTCAGCTCGGGATGGCTGTAGACGTAGGGCAGCTTGAACATCAGGACGTCGCCTTGGGCCGAGAGGTGCGAATGGGTGTACCGGCCGAAGTTGTGGTACACGGTGGGCATGATCAGCGAGGACCAGCCGATGGCGATCGCGAGCACCACAGCCCCACCCAGCGCCCACCGGCGCTGGTCTCGCCGCCGCCACGCGTCGAAGAGCAGCACGCCGCACAGCACCACCACGAACAGCCGCAGCTCCGGCCGGACGAAGGTCCAGTAGAAGCCGGTCGCGGCCAGTGCGACGAGGGCGACCCGGGATCCGCTGCGCGCCCAGAGCATGAAGCAGGCGACGACGATCACGCCGAGGCTGATCGACAGCGACTCGGACAGGATCGTGAAGTCCCACTGGGTTATCGGGGTCAGCAGTGCGAAGCCCAGGACCGCGCCACTGGCGATCACCTTGGCGGGCAAGCTACGAAGGCACTTCCACAAGGTCCAGGCGAGAAGGGCCCAGGCCGCCGTGCTGACCGCCCACTGGGCTACGAGCCGGGGCGGGTCGCTGGGGAAGAGCGCATAGAAGAGCGGAACACCCCACAGCCGGGGGGCGTGTCCGATAAACGACACAAGTGGGCCGCGATCCCATTCCGGACTATCGCGGTACGCGTAGGAAAACGCGTCCCACCAAAGCCTGATCCGCGACTCCTTCAGGATCGAGATCCGAGCGATGACGTACGCGGAGAGCAGGCACGTGAAGATGGAACCGGGATAACGAAAGGGTCGGGCGAGCATGGCACGCAACCAACTCGGTCGCCACCAGCCACTGACCCGCCAACATCGGCCCAACCGGCCACCCCCCGAGGATCTATCCGCGCGGTCCGGATACGAAACGACGGGATAGTACTACCAGCGCATTCGTCTGGTGGTCCCGCGCGATCGATTCTGTCCCGTCGGGTCATACGCGAAGCCGGATGAGACGATTACCACCCCATCGGTGAACGTCGTAGGGCACGCCATCGTCCACACAGCCCCCAGCGGCGGCCAATGGAGATCGATGTCTCCGATCGGCTCGCCGGGACGTATTCGCAATTCGCCAAATCGTCACCAACGAATGGATGCACGCCGGAAGCTCGCGGATCGTCGCCGGCTTCTTGGGCTATGAGGCGGACTTGGTCGTGTTCTGGACGGCTGGTCGGCGTGCTGCGGCTTCGTGGCGGCGGGCACGGCCGCGTGCGAGCGTTCGAACCAGCGTGGGGACCGCGGCGGTGGGCGGGGTCGCGGCTGGCGAGGACGAAGGCCATCAGGGCGAGCCCGAGCAGTGCCGCCCAGCGTTGGTGGGCTCGCACGCCGCCGCCGGCCAGCCGATCCGCGCGGTCGAGACCAGCAGCGCCGGGACCAGGCGGACCTGGCGGCGCAGCCGTCCGGCCGGCCTCAGCATTCCGGACCGGGGTTGCTGGTGCCGGACGGGGGCTGTATCCCGAGAACTTCGCTGAGCTGCTCGTCCCAGTTGCCCCACAGCGTCTTGGCGATCTGGTCGCGGGGCCGGTCCAGCAGGGCCAGCGCGAACCGGCCCGCACGCACGCTCCAGAAGGGATACCTGATTGTCGGGCGCAGACGCCGCCGCGGTTCACCCGATCCGCTGACCGCTCGCGCCGTTCACCCCGGCCCGCCCGGTGGCCGGATGGGTGCCCACGCCGTCGCCGGAGTGCTCGGTAGGCATCGAAGAACCCGGGCAGCCTCCACACTCACCCACAACGGGCCGGATCCTTGAGGGCGTTGCGTAGATCGGAAGCGTCCGGCAAAGGCGCAGCGCTCACAGCGCATTGCAGAGGACCTCTCGGACGAGAGATCTCGCGTCGGTCTCCCACTGGGCGTAGGCGTTGGGGAATGCGGAGCGCTGCACACGCTGCGCGGCGACGGTGACGGCCATCGACTCCCACCCGCGAACGCGGTTCAGAGCAAGGTAGAAGGCAGTGGCGGCGAACACCGGGTCAGTGACCTGTGCCGCAGTTCCCCAACCCATCGAGGGGCGTTGCTTGAAGAGTCCGAGTGTGTCGTGATCGTTCATGGCGCCTAGGTCGCCGAGGTTGTAGAGCCGGCTCTCCTGAATCGCCGCCGCCAACGCAACGACCTGCCCGCGCTCCGGGACCGCCAGCGCCACACCGACCTGGACGATCGTCGCGGCGTTCTCACGTTGCGCGCTGTTCCAC
>JBLNGJ010000272.1:0-11266 GCA_050264675.1 Micromonosporaceae bacterium | reverse complement strand
ACAGCTCGAAGAGGCGTTCCGCAGCCAGTTCGACGGTGCCGAGAACCTCGTGCTCGCGGCGCTGCGGGCGGCGCTGACGACCCAGCCCGACGGCCCGACGCCGGCCGAGATCCGGGCCAGGAGCCGCAGCCAACTGGCCGAGGGCATCGATCACGTGCTGCTGGTGGGCGGGATGAGCCGGATCCCGTACGTGGCGCGCCGGCTGGCCGCGCTCTTCCCGCACGCGACGATCCACGACAACCCCGGCGCGGGACCGGAGGAGACCGTGGTCGCCGGCCTGACCGAGCGGCCCGGCTACGCCCGCGTCAACCTGCACCGGCCGGGTTTTGACTTCGTGCTGGAGTGGGACCGCGGCCGGCAGCGGCGCGTGCTCTATGAGGCGTACACACCGCTCTACGAGCCCTGGCAGGTCTACAATGGATACTCCGATCTCGGCTATGTCAAACGCCTGCGCCACCCCGAGGTGCCCCGGCACGGCAGTGGCACGTTGCGGATCGTCTCGCTGTCCGGCCGTCCGGTGCCGTTGCAGATCGACGGCCGCATGACCGATGGGCTCCCGGTCGCCTTCGGCGCGCACGAGGTCACCCTCACGATCGACTGCAACGGCGGCATCGAGCTCACCGACGGCGCCGGTCGCACCGAGCCGCTGCGGGTGGGCGCCTGGCCGGCGCTGCGCGGTGGCGACCGGGCCGCGCTGGTGCTGCACCACGCAGCGTCGATGACCGGCCAGACTGAGTCTACAGTGGACTAACGGGCGGCCATGGCGGCGAACGTACGCGCGTTGGCCACGGCCGCGCCGGCGTGGTCGTTGTTGAAGTAGACGTAGACCTCCGCGCCGGTCGGGTAGGCCGCCCGGACGCGGCCAAGCCAGGCGGCGAGGGCCCGGCGTCCGTACTGTGGCCGGGGTTGGGCCCGGCCCTCGTGCAAGCGCAGGTAGCCGAATTCGGCCGTGACCCAGAGCGGGGTCAGGCGGCGACCGAGGCGGTCGGCCCAGCACAACGCCGCCCCGTGGGCGCTCAGCGTCTCCTGCACCGCCGGCGTCCACCAGGACCGGTGGCGCGGCTCGACGGCCACCCGCAGGCCCGACGGGAACCTGGCCAGCACCGCCGCGAGCGCGTCGGTGTCGACGGTGAGCGTCGGTGGAAGCTGCAGCAGCACCGGCCCGAGCTGGTGGCCCAGACCGGCCGCGCGGTCGAGGAAGCGGGCCACCGGCTCGGCCGGCTCACGGAGCCGACGGATGTGGGTGAGGTAGCGACTCATCTTCACGGCGAAGCAGAACCCATGCGGAGTCTGGGCGGACCAGTTCGTGAAGACGTCGCGCTCCGGCAACCGGTAGAACGCGCTGTTCACCTCGACCGTGTCGAACACCTCGGCGTAGCGCTGCAGCCAGGTCCGTTGGGGCGCGCCGGCGTAGAACACGTCACGCCAGGAGCGGTACTGCCAGCCCGACGTACCGACGCGGATCACCGCTCGGCCCTCGGGGTCAGGCCCCTTGGCGTACCCGGGCCCGGTAGGCCCGGGTCTTCATCCGGTTGCCACATGAGTTCATCGAACACCAGCGACCGGTGCGCGGCCGGCACTGGTCGTAGAAGACCCACTGGCAGTCTGGCGCGGCGCACATCTTCAGTCGCACCCACGACCCGGAGCCGGCGGCGGTGAGCGCATCGGCCAGCACCCGGGCCAGCGCGCCCGGCACGCCGGCCACCGCGGGCTGAAGGCTCAGCCGGCCGATCGGGTCGAGCCCGGCGACGAGGGGCAACCGGGAGGCCAGCTCGGCGAAGCGGTCGAGCCGGTCGGGGGTCAGCCGCGCGCTGCCGTGTGCGTACGCGATGTCCCGCACCTGCTCGCGCAGCCGCAGCGCGAGCGCGAGGTCGGCCGGCGTTGCCGTCGTCCCTCGCCGGTCGAGCAGCTTTCGTCGGGTCAGCCAGCGGGTCAGCCCGGTGGGGTCGCTGAACAGGTCGAACGGTTCGTAGTCGCCGTGAACGCGCTCGTCGAGGGTGTTGGCTAGGTCATAGGCGAGGGCCAGCTCGGCCGGCACGCCGTCGTCGGCGGCCCATCCGCGTACCGCCTGGTCATAGCCCCGGTCGAGGGGTGGCGCCGGGCCGGCTGGCGACTCCATAAAACCAGATTACCGGTTGCGCCCCACGGCGACACTAGTTAAGCTGATTACTGGTGTCGACATCGACCTGATCGCCTAGGAGGCGACGATGGAGAAGTTCACGATCGACGTGCCGGAGGCGGTGCTGGCGGATCTGCGCCAGCGCCTGCTCGCCGCGCGCTGGCCGGCGCCGATGCCGCGGCCAGCGTGGGCTTACGGCACCGATCCGGAGTTCCTGCGCGAGCTGGTGGCCTACTGGGCCGACGGGTTCGACTGGCCGGCGGTGCAGCGCCGGCTCAACCAGCAGCTGCCCCAGTTCACCGCCGACGTGCAGGGGCAGGGCCTGCACTTCGCACACCTGCGTGGTCAGGGTCCCGACCCGTTCCCGTTGGTGATCACCCACGGTTGGCCCAGCTCGTTCGTGGAGATGGAGCGGCTGGCCCTGTTGCTCGCCGAACCGGACGACCCGGCCGATGCGTTCGATGTGGTGGTGCCCTCGCTGCCGGGCTACGGGTTCTCCGCGGCGCCGCCGGCTGGCGCGGCCCTGAGCGCCCGGACCGCGAGCCGGTGGGCCTCGCTCATGGTCGACGTGCTGGGCTACCAACGATTCGGTGCGGTCGGCGGCGATGTCGGGGCCGGGGTGACCACGCGTCTGGGCCTGAACCATGCCGACCGGGTGGTGGGTATCCACGTGGACACCGACGGGGTGCGGGCCGCTTCGCCGGACACCGCCGATCTCTCCCCGGCCGAGCGGGCATATCTCGTCGCCGATGCCCAATGGACCGCGGAACACGGCGGGTACGCGCACCTGCAGGGCACCCGGCCCGGCACGCTCGCGTTCGGGTTGGCCGACTCGCCGGTTGGTCTGGCCGCGTACCTGATCGAGAAGTACCGGGCCTGGAGCGACTGCGGCGGTGACGTGCTGCGCCGGTTCAGCCGTGACGACCTGCTCACCATGGTGACCCTTTACTGGGTCACCGGGACGATCGGCTCATCGTTCCTGCCGTACTACGACGGACGGCACGCCGCGGCCGAAGCACCGCCGCCGGCGCGCGTCGAAGTTCCCGTCGCGGTCGCGTTGTGGCGCGAGCCGGATCTGCCGCTGCCGCCCCGCGAGCTGGCCGAGCGTTCGCTCAACGTGACCCGCTGGACGCCCATGCCGCGCGGCGGCCACTTCGCCGCCAGCGAGGAGCCCGAGCTGCTCGCCGATGACATCCGCGAGTTCTTCCGCCCCCTGCGCCGCGGCTGATCAGCTCGTCACGTCGCGGTTGGTGAAGCGAGCCCAGGCCGCGGTCGTGAAGATCAGCGTGTACGCACCGGCGCTGAGCAGACCGTGCCGGATGCCGTCGGTGGCCACCGGATCGCGCAACAGATCGCCGAAGGAGAGCCACCAGTGCGTGAGCAGGTAGGGATGCACCCAGCTCACCTGGGGGATGCTGTCCACAATGAAGCTCGCCACGCTGGCGCACACGATCGCAATGGTCGCGCCGATCGGCTGCTCGGTCAGAGTGGAGACGAAGAGGCCCAACGCCCCTAACGCGGACAGGCAGGCGGCCAGGTACGCGCAGATCGCGAGCAGGCGCAGCAGCCCTTCGCCGAGGCCGATCTGGCTGCCCGAGAGCAGGGTGACCGGGCCACCACCGAAGAGCGCCAGGCCGGCGACGAGGCCCACCGTGGCCACCCACACGGTGGCGACGAACGCGAACGCGACGACGCTGAGGTACTTCACCGCGAGCAGCCGGCTGCGGTGCACCGGCACCGGCAGCAGGTAGCGCAGCGTACCCAGGTTCGCCTCGCCGGCGATGCTGTCGGCGGAGATGGCCGCCACCGCGATCGGTAGGAAGAGTGGCAGCTCGACGCTCAGAGCGGCCAGCGCCACGAAGAAGCCGTTGTCGGTGATCGAGGAGAAGAAGTCTGGGCCGCCCCGGCGCGAGTCGGAGCCGGAGAGCCGCACCGCGACCGCGATCAGCACCGGTACGCCGGCCAGCACGAGCATTCCGGCGAGATTGCGCCGCCGGCCGAACACGAGCATCAGTTCCGACCGCAGGAACCGACCACCCAGGCGCAGCGGCACCCGCCGGGTGGTCAGCCCGAGCGTCGCGTCAGCCGCTGACATCGAAGCCCTCCCCGGTGAGCGAGACGAAGACGTCCTCCAGGTCGGGGGCGACCACGCCGAAACCGCGCACCGGCACCCCTTCGTAAACCAGTGCCGCCACCACCTTCTCCGGCGCCGCCGCGCCGAGCACCGCGGTGAGCGAACCGGCCGACTCGTCAACATCGGTCAGGCCCAGATCGGCCAGTACGCGGGCGGCGTCGGCCGGGCGATCGGTCTCCACCCGTACCCGTGGCACCGCCTCGGCCCGCAGCGCCTCCAGCGGACCCTGGGTGACCAACCGGCCCCGGTGCATCACGCCGACGTGCGTGCACACCTGCTCCACTTCGGAGAGCAGATGGGTGGAGAGCATGACGGTCACCCCCTCGGCGGCGAGGGCGGTGATGAGCGCGCGAACCTCCCGGGTGCCCTGCGGGTCCAGGCCGTTGGTGGGTTCGTCGAGAATGAGCAGCTCGCGCGGGGAGAGCAGGGCGGCCGCCAGCGCCAGCCGCTGGCGCATGCCGAGGGAGTACGCGCGGTAGCGCTTGCCGGCCGCCGCGAGCAGGCCCACCCGGGCCAGTGCCGCCTCGATCCGGCTATCCGAAGTGGATGGACGGGCGGTGAGGTCGGCCGCGTCGAGGCGGCGCAGGTTCTGCGCCCCCGACAGATACGGGTGGAACGCGGGACCTTCGACCAACGAACCCACCCGCGGCAGCACCACCCCGGCCCGGGCCGGTATCGCCTCGCCGAGCAGGGTGTGCGAGCCGGCGGTGGGCCGGACGAGCCCCAGCAGCATGCGGATGGTCGTCGTCTTGCCCGAGCCGTTGGGTCCGAGGAAGCCGTAGACCGCACCCGGCGGCACGGCCAGGTCGAGGCCGTCGACCGCGACCTGGCGTCCGAACCGTTTGGTGAGCCCGGCACTGGTGATGGCGGAGGTCATGCCGCCGCCACCGCGACCGGGGTCACGAGCCGAGCCTTGCCGCCGGATCCTTGGCGGCGTCGGTCAGGCGCTGGGGCGTGACCGCCCCGACGAGCAGTCGCCCGTCGTCGGTGAGGAGCACCGACACCAGCCGGCTCTGCATCAGCCGCCCGCTGCCCCAGGCTCCACTGACCCGCGGCAGCTGGGCCAGCAGCGCGCCGATGTTGAGGCCACCGGGCCCGTCGTCGCGGCGGTTCTCGCCCGAACCGGCGGCTGCGGGCATCCGGGTAACCAGGACGCTCGTCCAGCCCTTGCCCACCACCGCGAACGGGCGTTCGGCGGCGCCGGGCGCCTGGACGCCAGGTTCCAGCGGGTCGGGTTTCATGGCACCGGGATTCATCGGGTCGCCGGGCTTCATGGTGCCAGATTCCTTGGTGCTGTGACCCTTCGACGCGGGTCCGTCCGGATTGGCCCCGGTCGATCCCTCGGTCACCTGCGCCCCGGGCGGTGGGTTGAACCGGAACTGCTCGGGATCGGGCCGGGCGAAGCTGATCTGGGTGAACGCCACCTCGATCGCCGGGCCGCCGCCGTCGCGGGCGACCACCTGGACCCGCAGCGGCAGGTGCTCGGTGGCGTCGATGGCCAGGCGCACCTGGGCCACCAGCGACGTGGTGTCGCGCGGCGCCAGCACCAGCTCATAGGCCGGGCGGCCAGCGACCCGGGCCGAGCCGTCGGTGCTCACCACTGTGGTCGGATCGAGCATCGCCAGGGCCGCGTCGGCCAGCTGTTGCGGGGTGAACGGCAGGTCATCGGGCAACAGCGTGGTCGGCTTGCCGGCCCGGGCCGGGTCGGTGGCCGGCAGGAGGCTGTGCTTGGCCGTGTTGGCCCGGCTGTTCCACACCCACAGGTCGCGGCCGTTGCGCACGATGTCGGTCTCGGCCAGCGGCCCGAGCAACGCGATCCGGGTCCGGTCCGGGCCGGCGTACCAGACCCGCAGCGTGTGTGTGCCGGCGAGCAGCGCGGTGAGGTCGACACTCTGGGCCCCGACGCCAGGCAGGGTGGGCAGGCCGAGATCGGCGCGGGCGACGACCGTGCCGGAGAGGCCATCCAGGCGGGCCGTCTGCAGGTCGACGAGGAGCTGGGCGGCGCTGCGGGGAGCGAGTTCGGGCTCGGCCGCGGCGGTGAGCGCACCGATGCCGGCACCGCCGCCGAGGACGGCCGCGGCCACCGCGACCGGGGCGAGCCAGCGCAGCGTCGAGCGGGATGTGAGGACGGGCATGGGACACCTCCTGTCGACATCCTGCGCGGCAGATGCTGTGACCCGGCTGAGAGCATGTCAACCACGCCCGGGTGACCGCGCACCACGGCCGTGCCACGCTGTGAGGCGTGCGGGTGCTTGTCGTCGAGGATGAGGCGCGGCTGGCCGGCGCGCTGCGCCGAGGCCTGCAGGCCGAAGGCTTCGCCGTCGACGTCGCCGGCGACGGGCCGACCGGCCTTGAGCTCGCCCGCCACGGCGGCTATGACGCGATGATCCTCGACGTCATGCTGCCCGGGCTCTCCGGCTACCGGGTGGTGCGCGCGCTGCGGGCCGAGCAGCGCTGGCTGCCCGTACTCATGCTCTCGGCCAAGGACGGCGAGTACGACCAGGCCGACGGTCTGGACTGCGGCGCCGACGATTACCTCACCAAACCGTTCTCGTTCGTGGTGCTGCTGGCCCGGCTGCGGGCCCTGCTGCGCCGCGGGGCGCCGCGCCGGCCCAGCGTGCTCGCCGTCGGAGACCTGGAGTTGGATCCGGCCGGGCGGCGGGTGCTCCGGGCCGGTGCCGAGGTGAACCTGACCACCCGCGAGTTCGCCCTGCTCGAGTACCTCATGCGCCGCGGTGGCGAGGTGGTCTCCAAGACCGAGCTGCTTGACCACGTGTGGGACGCGAGCGAGGAGACCGCGCCCAACGCCGTCGAGGTCTACATCGGATACCTACGGCGAAAGATCGGCCGCGACCGGCTGGAGACGGTACGCGGTGCCGGCTACCGGCTCAGCCTGCAACCGGCCGGCCCGGCGTGAGGCGCTGGTGGCGCGGGCTGACCCTGCGGGTCCGGCTGATGCTCATCGGCGTGACCGGGCTGACCGTCGGGTTTGCCCTCGGCGGCGTGGCGCTCGTCGCGGCGCTGGGCTACGCCCTGCAGTACACGGTCGACTCCGAGGCCCGGCAGACCGGCGAGGACGTCGCCGCGCTCGTCGACGCCGGGGCGCTGCCGCAGCCGGTCCCGGTGACCGGCGCCCACCTGGTGCAGGTCGTCGACGACCAGGATCGAGTGCGGTCGTCCTCGGTCGACGCGGACCGGCTGGTGCCTATCCTCTACCCCGATGAGCTGGCCCGGGCCCGCGCCGGCGAACGTCTCTTCATCCCGGGCGACCGGTTGGGGCTGTCCGGTCCGGTCCGGGTGGTGGCGGTGCCGGCCGGCCCGCCCGGGGATCCGCAGACCGTCGTCGTGGCCCGGTCGTTGGCTGACGTGGTGCGAAGTGTGCGGTTGCTGCGCACCACGCTGCTGGTGATCTTCCCGCTCCTGATGGCGGCGCTGGCGGCGGTGGCCTGGCGGGTGGTGGGGGCGGCGCTTCGCCCGGTCGAGCTGCTCCGCCTTGGGGCCGACGAGATCACCGTACGCGGGACGCCGGGCGCGCTGCCGGTGCCGGCCGGGCGCGACGAGGTGCACCGGCTCGCGGTCACCCTCAACACCATGCTGGACCGGCTCGAGGCCGGACGCGAGCGGCAACGCACGTTCGTCGCCGATGCCGCGCACGAGTTGCGCAGCCCGCTGGCGAACATGCGCGCCCAGCTCGAGGTCGCCCGCCACCTGGGTGATCGGGCCGAGTGGCCGGCGGTCGCCGACGATGTGCTCGTCGATATCGACCGCCTGTCCCGGCTCGTGGACGACCTGCTGCTGCTGGCGCGGGTCGACGCGGGCGCCGTGCCCCGGCCCGACGTTGCCGTCGACCTGAGTGACCTTGTGCGGGAGGCGGCCCAGCGGTTCCCGTCCGTCCAGACCGAGCTACCCGATGCTCCACTATGGACTTACGCCGACCCGGACGCCTTACGTCGGGTGGTCGCCAACGTGCTCGACAACGCCGTACGCCACGCCCGTCACCGGGTGGTGCTCGCGGCCGCCGCCGGTTCCCCGTACCACCGGTTCAGCGTCACCGACGATGGGCCGGGAATCCCCGCCGCGGACCGCGACCGGGTCTTCGAGCGGTTTACCCGGCTCGACGACGGCCGGGCCCGCGACGCCGGTGGCGCCGGGCTGGGCCTGGCGATCGTGCGGGAACTGGTGCGCCGGCTCGGCGGTACGGTCAGCCTCGGTGATGCTGGCCCAGGACTGCGGGTGGAGATCCTGATACCGGCCGGACCGCCGGGCGCGGAGTGAGCGCGGCCGCGGTCGGGGCGGGAATGGCGTCGGGCGCGGATGCGTTGAACGGCTCGCCGCACGGAAATGTTGTTGCCAGCGAAGGGGCCCGGACCCTACCGTTGACGACGGCTCACGGAAGGCGACACCGAAAGAGGGAGTAACGACGTGTACTGGTCGGGCTCGCGCACGCCGCAGCGGTTGACGCTGTGCGGCCGGACGACCGTGCGCACGTTCGGGCCATCCGAAGGCCCGGCCGAGTGTGGCAACCGGGGCTGGTGGCGCGAGTAGCGACGAAAGACGTCAACCGTAGCCGCCCACCCCGGGTTCCGGGTCAGGGCGGCTTTCCTGTCCGCTCCGGCCTGTGCCGGAACCGGCGCTGGAAAACTCCACAGTGGATAGCAGAACCCGGCGACTCGAGCAGTGCTCGGCCGCCGGGCCGCTGGGACAAGGGAGATGGCCAACCCGCCTGCCCTGGAAGCAGGAGACACCGCGTTCGACTCGCGGGTCCCAGACCGTGCGGCAGTGGCCCAACCGGTAGGGCGCCAGTCTTCCACACTGGTACGACGGGGTTCGAGTCCCCGCTGCCGCTCGCATGTGGTTGTAGCTCAGCTGGATAAGAGCGTCGCCCCGCCGAGGCGAAGGTCGCCGGTTCGATCCCGGCCAGCCACTCTCGACCCAACCAACGCCAACCACATTCTCAGGTCGTCTAACCGGAAGGACGCGCGGCTCTGGACCGCGTAGGTCGAGGTTCGAATCCTCGCCTGAGAGCTCACACCAACACATAGATGAAAGGGCGACGCACAGGTGTGCAGCGCTGCCCTGCAAGCAGCGCGAGCTCGGTTCGATACCGAGGTTGTCCACGACGACGCAGGCGCTCATGTGGCGCGAGGCGCCGTCCGTAAAACGGTAGCCTTGCAGGTTCGACTCCTGCACCAAGACGCCGCCTGGCCATGCCTGACTTCACGGCCACCGTCACGAACATGTACTACCAGGACGGGACGTCGAGGAAGAACGTCCAGAACATCAAGCTTCGCCCACGAGCTTGGCCACTATCTCGGCTGCCCGCACCCGTTCGTCTCGGTGACGTACAACGACGCCAAGGGTCAGCCGCTCGATCCCAACCGCGCCGTCGTTGCGTACCTCAAGGATGTCGGGGGAACCACAATGGACTCTCTCGACGACCACGCATACGTGCGCGACACCACGCCTGATGTGGGGATCGGTTGGTACCTCGGGAAGAACCAGAACCCGGCCGACCTCTCGCTGGAGGTCACGGTCGGAACACCGGCGGACGGGACCAGCTTCACGTTCAGCCTAGATCCACGAGCGAGAGATCACCGCGCGGCCGGACCGAGGCCGTGTTCCGGATGGTCCCGCTGCTCGAGGGCGGGGTGGGACGGCGCCTGGCCGCGGCTGCTCGGCTAGTCCGGAACGCGAACGATGGGGGGAGCGGCGACGGCCGTTCCTCCCATCGTGGTGACCGGCCCGAGGGTGGTGCCATGCGCCGCCTCCCAGCTGCGGATCAGGTCGGGCGTCACCCGCGTCGCGAAGAACTGGGCGCAGCTCTCATCGCCGATCGGCTCGTCGGCTTCGGCGATGAGAGCCGCCGCGATCAGCGACTCACCGGCCCGGATCGCCGAGCTCACCCGTTCGTGCCCAGCGACCACGAAAAAGTGCGGCGCGACACAGCCGAGGGCGACCGCGGCCGGGCCGTCGTGATCGCGGTGCGGTGCGGTCGGGTAGATCCGGGTGGGGTCGATCTCGCACCACGGTCGCTCCGAGCCGGGTCGAGGTTCCTGCAGATGCGTGATGGTCTGCTCGACGACCTGATCGGGCGGGGCCCGGGTGGTGTCGACGACCAGGTCGTAGTTGCGCAGCCGCGACTTGTCCGCGCCGTAGCGGGCGATGAACCGGACCCGTTCGCTCTCGCTGCGGATCGCCAGCCGGGTCCGCGCCTCCTCGACCGAGGCGTAGCGCTCGACGTCGTTGGCCGGCCTCGTCAGCACGCGCCGCGCCGCCGTGGTGGGATCGGTCACGAGGTGGACCTTCAGCGCGTCGGTGAAGAAGTGCCAGGCAAGCCGGCTGTCCACGACCAGCTGTTCGCCGGAGGCGGCGATCTCGGCCTGGAGCTGGTCGACGTAGCGATCGATCTCATCGTCGAGCTCGGCGTGCAGGTTCAGCTGGAGGGCCGTCATGCCGCGGTCGGCGGCGATGGCCCGGTAGATGTCGCCCACGCTCACCCGGCGCACGCCGAGCCGCTGGGCCAGCCGCGTCGACACCGTACTCTTGCCGCTGCCCAGATCTCCATTGACGACGACCGACCGTCGGTGGGCCACAGCTCACGATAACGGCCGACCTGTGGTCGGCGGCCGCAGTACCGACCGTGCAAGCACGGGCACCGTACTATCGCGAAAACGTTAATACGGTGCCCGTGCTTTCCCCCTTGTAGGATTCGCGCACAAGGGCGGAGGAGGGGCGTATGACGGTGGATACGCCGGGCTCGCAGAGCGCGCTGCGCGAGGCGAACCAGCGGCGGGTGATCCACGCCGTGCGCTCGGCGGGCGCACTGACCCAGGCCGAGATCGCCCGGACCACCGGGCTCTCCGCGGCCACCGTCTCCAACATCGTCCGCGAGCTGCGCTCGGTCGGCACGCTGATGGTCACCCCGACCTCGTCCGGCGGCCGCCGGGCGCAGAGCGTCTCGCTCGCCCGGGCCACCGGCCTCATCGTGGGCGTCGAGATCGGGCTGAGCCACC
>JBLNGJ010000271.1:0-4543 GCA_050264675.1 Micromonosporaceae bacterium | reverse complement strand
TGGCCACCGCCCGCTCCACGAGCAGGGTGCCCTCATGGCGAACCAGGGCTTTCGGTCCGCCGTACCGCCGCCCGCCGCCCGCGGCGAGCACCAGGCCTGCGACGCTCAGCTCGGCACTCCTTGATGACCGGTGACAATGACCGGTGACGCTTGCTGGTCGACCACGGCCAGCACCGCACAGAGTAACGCCTGTAGCGTCGAGACATGCAGCACTCGCACTGCTCGTACTGTGGTGTCGCGTACCCGGCCGAGATCAGTTGGCCGCGGACCTGCATCGGCTGCGGCGAGACGACCTGGAGCAACCCGCTGCCGGTCGCGGTGGTGCTGCTACCGGTACGCGCAGCCGACGGCCGCCTGGGTGTGGTCGTGGTCCGCCGCGACATCGAGCCGTTCCGGGGTGAGCTGGCGCTGCCGGGCGGCTTCATCGAGACGGGCGAGTCGTGGCGCGAGGCGGCGGTGCGCGAGCTGCAGGAGGAGACCGGCCTGCCGGCCGAACCCGACGAGGTGCGCCTCTTCGACGTGCACAGCTCCTTCAACGGCCACTCGCTGCTCGTCTTCGGCGTGCTGCCGCCCCGGGACGCGGTTGACCTGCCCGCCTCCGCGCCGACCGAGGAGGCGCAGGAATGGCTCGTGTGCACCGAACCCGAGCCGCTGGCCTTCCCCACGCACACGCGGGTGATGGCCGACTACTTCGCCGGCTCCGCCGGCCCGGCCAGCTCTGCCGGCGTGGCCAGCGCCGCCGGCCCGGCTCACGCCGCGTCGGCGTAGCTGACCCGGCTCACGCTGCGTCGGCGTAGCTGCGTACCACCGCGACGTCGAGCGGGAAGCGCACCGGCGTCGCGCCGAAGAGCAGCCGGGCGGCCCGCTCGCCGGCCGCCTGCACCGCGTCCACCACGGCCGGCGCCTGGTCGATCGGGCAATGCACCATCACCTCGTCGTGCTGGAAGAAGACCAGGTGCCCGCGGGTGCTGGCGGTCAGCTCGGTGCGCAGGGCAGCGAGCAGGGTCAACGCCCACTCCGCGGCGGTGGCCTGGATGACGAAGTTCCGGGTGAACCGTCCGCGCGAGCGCGCCTGCTCGGGCGACATGGCCCGCGGCGGCGCCGGCGGGCAGGTACGCCCCAGCCAGGAGCGCACCAGGCCGCCGGCCTCGCCGGTGCGCGCGGCTCGCTCGACGTACTCCCAGGCCGTCGGGAACCGGGCCCGCAGCACGGCCAGCGCCGGCACCGCGCTGCCCCCGGTCTGCCCGTACATCGCGCCGAGCAGGGCGAGCTTGGCCCGGGCCCGGTCGCCACCGAACGCGTCGGCGGCGAGCGCGGCGTAGAGATCACCGCTGGCCGCGGCGGCGGCGAGCCCACCGTCCCCGGCGACCGCCGCGAGCACCCGCGGTTCGAGCTGGCCGGCGTCGGCGACGACCAGCGCCCAGCCGTCGTCGGCCACCACGGCCCGCCGCACCACCTTGGGGATCTGCAGCGCACCGCCACCGCGGGTGGCCCACCGGCCGGAGACGACACCGGCCGGCACGTACTCACCGTGGAACCGCCCGTCGCGCACCCAGGTCGCCCGCCAGGCCCAGCCGTAGGCCGTCCACAGCCGGTAGAGCTCCTTGAACTCCAGCAGGGGCGCCACCGCGGGGTGGTCGACCTGGCGCAGCACCCAGGCCCGGGTCGAGGGCAGGCTGATGCCGGCGCGGGCGAACGCCCGCAGCACGTCGGCCGGCGACTCCGGATGCACCCGGGCGCCGCCGAAGGCCGCGGTGATCTGCTCGCTCAGCTCGGCCAGCCGGCGCGGCGGTCCGCCCACCGGTGAGGGCTCCCCCAGCAGCTCAAGCAGCAGCTCGTCGTGGATGTCGGCCCGCCACGGCAGGCCGTCGTGCCCCATCTCCGCCGCCAGCAGCGCACCGGCCGACTCGGCCGCGACGAGCAGTCGAAACCGGGCCGCGTGCGCCATCGTCTCGATGCGGGCGCGCTGGTCGGCGTACCCGTCGATGAGGGCGACGAGCGGGTCGAAGCCGGCGGCGGGCGACGGCCCGGACGGAAGCTCGAAGAGCAGCCCCTGCCCGGCCGCGGGAGCGCCGGGTGGCGGCGGATCGGGTGGCACCGGCGCTCCGGTGCGCCGGGCCCACATCGCCGCCATCGACCGCGGCTCGCCCCACCGGCCGTCGTGCCCGAGCAGCAGCGCCTCGGTCAGCTCCAGGTCGTGGCAGCGGCCGACCCGCACCCCTTCGGCGAGGACGCGCGGATACAGGGCGGCGGTCGAGGCCCACAGCCACCGCGGGGCCCGGCTCTGTTCCCACCGGAGCAGCGCCGGGCTCAGCTCGGCCACCCGCTCGACCGGGCCGGCGGGCACACCCTCGTCGGAGAGTGGACGCAGCTCGGCTCCGCCGGCTTCGCCGGGCACCAGCGCCACCATCACCGGCCCAGTGTGCCGCCCGCATCCGACGGATTCGGCTGGGTGTCTTTCCGTGGGGCGATTACCCGAAACGAGCCCTATCTGACGACGGCGTAGGGGCCGAGTTCAGAACAGTGCCGCGTCGAAGTGCCGCCGCGGGCCGGGTCAGCCCTTCACGGCACCCGCAGTCAGGCCGGTGGCGATGTTCTTCTGGATCATCAGGAAGAAGATCACCACGGGCAGCGACGTGATCACCGCGCCGGCCATGAGCGGGCCCCAGAACGTGGCCCGGTTGGTCTGGTTGGACAGCAGCCAGGCCATCAGGTTCTCGTGCTCCGGGCTGTTGAACGTGTTGATGATGATGAACTCGTTCCAGGCCTGGATGAACCCGTAGATGGACGTCGCGACCAGGCCCGGACCGATCAGCGGCAGGATGATCCGGGTGAACGTCTGCCAACGGTTGCAGCCGTCGACGAGGGCGGCCTCGTCGAGCTCGCGCGGCACATTGGTGATGAAGCCCCGCAGCGTCCACACCGTGTACGGCAGGATCAGCATCACATAGACGAGGATCACCCCGGGCAGTGAGTCGGTGAGCTCCACCCGGTTGAGCAGCAGGAACAGCGGGATGATCAGCGCCGCCAACGGGATCATCTGCACGGTCAGGATCACCATGATCAGCGCCCGGCGGCCGTAGAAGCGGAACCGGGCGATGGCCAGCGCGCCGAGGAAGCCCACCACCAGGGCGCCGGCCACCGACGAGATCGTGATGATCAGGCTGTTGCGCAGGTCGGTGAGGAAGTACGGGGCCTTGAGCGCCGAGGTGAAGTTGACCAGCGTCGGATGCCGGGGCACGAACGTCGGGTCGAAGAGCAGCACCTCGTTCGGCGGTTTGAACGACGTGTTGATCATCCAGTACGCCGGGAACGCCATGACCGCGGTGAAGACGATGCCGACCACGTTGGCCAGCACCGATCCGGTCCGGCGCCGCCGCCGGTACCGGCCCACCGACCGGTTCCCGGCCCGAGCCGCTGCGCTGATCGAGGTGT
Source organism: Micromonosporaceae bacterium (assembly GCA_050264675.1). GTDB lineage: Bacteria > Actinomycetota > Actinomycetes > Mycobacteriales > Micromonosporaceae > JBLNGJ01. The sequence continues at coordinate 1,108 of JBLNGJ010000271.1, read as the reverse complement.
CGACGGCGACCATCAGTCCGCGTCTCCGATCTTGAACATCTGGCGGAGGTAGAACGCCATCGCGCCCAGCATCAGCAGCACGGTGAGCAGCGCGATCGCCGAACCGAGGCCGTAGCGGCCGCTGCCAAACGCCTCGACGAAGCCGTAGATGGACAGCGAGTAGTACTCCCGCTCGGGCTTGGAGTCACGCAGCACCCAGATCTGGGTGAAGACCTGGAAGTCCCAGATGACCGAGAGCGTGGTCACGATGACGATCAGCGGGCGCAGGATCGGCAGGGTCACCGAACGGAACACCTGCCACGGGTTGGCCCCGTCGACGGTCGCGGCCTCGGTCAGCTCCCGCGGCACCTGGGTCAGCCCGGCATGCAGGGTGATGGCGAGGAACGGGATCGCGCCCCAGACCACCAGGGCGGTGATCGCCGTCCAGCCCTGGGCCGGGTGGAGGAACCAGCTGTGCTTGAAGAAGTTGACCCCGGGCACCTGGTCGATGAGCCAGTTCACCACGCCGAAGTCTGCGTCGATCATCCACTTGAACACCTGGGCCGCCACCAGCGGAGGCATCGCCCACACCAGCATCATCGCGACGATCATGGCGAGCCGTACCGGCCGGCTGACCTGGCGCATGAGTAGCGCCACGAGCAGTCCACCGAGGACTGAGAGCACGACCGTGACGGTGGTGAAGACGACCGTGTTGCGCACGACCGTCCAGAAGAACGGGTCGGCCAGCACCCGGGTGTAGTTGCCGAGCCCGAGCCACTGCGCCGGCCGGGTGCCGAAGAGCTGAGCCCGCTCGAACTTCTGCAGCGAGATGTGGACCATCTGGTAGAGCGGGTAGCCCAGCAGCGCGATCAGCACCACGAGGCTGGGCAGGGAGAGCAGGTACGGGGTGAACCGGCCGCCGCGGCGGAGGCCGGGCCGGACGGCGTGCGGTCCTGAGGGCTGGGGGTCGGGCCCGGCACCGGGCTGGCTCACCGGCCGCTCGGTCGCCAGCACGTCCATGCCTGCCCCCTTCGATCGCCCTCATCCTGCCCGATCCGGCTGGGGCGGCGGGTCACCCGCGTTGCCACGCCGATCGGCTGGGGCGGGGGGGGGGGGGGGGGGGGGGGGG
>JBLNGJ010000270.1:0-3323 GCA_050264675.1 Micromonosporaceae bacterium | reverse complement strand
AGGCGAAGTTCGAGCGGACTAAGCCGCACGTCAACATCGGCACCATTGGTCACATCGACCACGGGAAGACGACGCTGACCGCGGCGATCACGAAGGTTCTGCATGACAAGATGCCGAACCTCAACCCGTACACGCCGTTCGATGAGATCGACAAGGCGCCGGAGGAGAAGGCCCGCGGCATCACCATCTCCATCGCGCACGTGGAGTACCAGACCGACAAGCGCCATTACGCGCACGTCGACTGCCCCGGTCACGCCGACTACATCAAGAACATGATCACCGGCGCGGCGCAGATGGACGGCGCGATCCTGGTCGTGGCGGCGACGGATGGCCCGATGCCGCAGACCAAGGAGCACGTGCTGCTGGCCCGTCAGGTCGGCGTCCCCTACATCGTCGTGGCGCTCAACAAGAGCGACATGGTCGACGATGAGGAGCTGCTGGACCTGGTCGAGCTCGAGGTTCGTGAGCTGCTGACCACGTACGAGTTCCCCGGCGACGACGCCCCGGTGGTCCGGGTCTCCGCCCTGAGGGCGCTCGAGGGCGACGAGAAGTGGTCTGAGTCTCTGATGGAGCTGCTGAACGCCGTCGACGAGGCGATCCCGCAGCCGGAGCGCGAGACCGACAAGCCGTTCCTCATGCCGATCGAGGACGTCTTCACCATCACCGGTCGCGGCACGGTGGTCACCGGCCGGTGCGAGCGCGGCATCCTCAAGCCGAACGAGGAGGTGGAGATCATCGGCATCAAGGAGAAGTCGATGAAGACGGTCTGCACCGGCATCGAGATGTTCCGCAAGATCCTCGACGAGGCTCGGGCCGGTGAGAACGTCGGCCTCCTGCTCCGCGGGATCAAGCGCGAGGACGTCGAGCGCGGCATGGTCGTGGTGAAGCCCGGCTCCAACACGCCCCACACCGAGTTCGAGGCGACGGTCTACGTTCTGTCCAAGGAGGAGGGTGGCCGTCACACGCCGTTCTTCCAGAACTACCGTCCCCAGTTCTACTTCCGGACCACGGACGTCACCGGCGTGGTCACGCTGCCCGAGGGCACCGAGATGGTCATGCCGGGCGACAACACCAACATGACGGTGAAGCTCATCCAGCCGATCGCGATGGAGGAAGGCCTCAGGTTCGCGATCCGGGAGGGCGGCCGCACCGTCGGCGCCGGCCGGGTCACGAAGATCATCAAGTAGGCATCGCCGGGTGGGTCCTCTTCGGACCGTGCCTGTGTCCGAGTGGACCCACCGGCCAGCCAGGGCACATGCGTAGCAGGGAAGTCGATTTCACAGTGCCGTACCCGGTACGGCATACTGAATAGGTTGCGTCCGCGCAGCGGCGTGTCCGCACGCGCTGGACGCCCCGGTGGGCCGGCGGTGCCCACGGGCCCGGAGAACCAACCCACGGTGCCGATCTCGGTGCGACGGGGCGGAGCCTGGCCCGTGAGCCCGACACGCCCGACCGCGGGGGTCGGCACACACGGACACAGCCCGGAAGCAGCACCTGTGGCACGAGAGAAGGATTAGCCAGCATGGCGGGACAGAAGATCCGCATTCGGCTCAAGGCCTACGACCACGAGGTCGTCGACTCCTCGGCACGAAAGATCGTCGAGACGGTGACCCGTACCGGTGCGCAGGTTGCCGGCCCGGTGCCGCTGCCCACCGAGATCAACCGTTACTGCGTGATCCGCTCGCCGCACAAGTACAAGGACTCCCGCGAGCACTTCGAGATGCGCACGCACAAGCGTCTGATCGACATCATCGACCCGACCCCGAAGACCGTCGACTCGCTGATGCGGCTCGACCTGCCGGCGGGTGTCGACATCGAGATCAAGCTGTAGGGACGGCGATGGACAGGCAAGTCAAGGGCATCCTGGGCGCGAAGCTCGGCATGACACAGGTGTGGGACAACAACCGTGTGGTCCCGGTCACCGTGGTGCAGGCCGGGCCATGCGTGGTCACCCAGGTCCGCACGCCCGACCGGGACGGCTACGCGGCGGTCCAGCTCGCCTTCGGCGCGGTCAACCCGCGCAAGGTGAACAAGCCCACCGCCGGCCACTTCGCCCGGTCCGGCGCGGCACCGCGGCGGCACCTGGTCGAGCTGCGCACCACCGACGCCAGCGAGTACACGCTCGGTCAGGAGGTCACCGTCGAGACCTTCGCCGCCGGGGCGATGATCGACGTGACCGGCAAGACCAAAGGCAAGGGTTTCGCCGGCGTGATGAAACGGCACGGCTTCGGCGGCCTGCGGGCCAGCCACGGCGTCGAGCGCAAGCACCGCTCGCCCGGCTCCATCGGCGCCTGCGCTACGCCGGGCCGGGTCTTCAAAGGGGTACGCATGGCCGGCCGCATGGGTGGCGTGCGCTACACCGTGCAGAACCTGACCATCCAGGCGGTCGATCCGGAGCAGAACCTGATCCTGGTTCGCGGCGCCATCCCGGGCCCGAAGGGCGGGCTGGTGCTCATCCGGACCGCGGCAAAGGCGCCGACGAAGAAGGGTGGTGCGACGTAGTGAGCACCAACGCCGTAGACGTGTTCTCCACCCAGGGCGAGAAGGTCGGCTCGGTCGAGCTGCCCGCCGAGATCTTCGATGTGCCGGCGAACGTTCCGCTGATGCACCAGGTCGTGGTCGCTCAGCTCGCCGCCGCCCGCCAGGGCACGCACAAGGCGAAGACCCGCGGCGAGGTCTCCGGCGGCGGCCGCAAGCCCTACAAGCAGAAGGGCACCGGCCGGGCCCGGCAGGGCTCGATCCGGGCGCCGCAGTACACCGGCGGTGGCGTGGTGCACGGGCCGGTTCCGCGCGACTACGCCCAGCGGACGCCGAAGAAGATGAAGGCCGCGGCGCTCCGCGGAGCCCTCTCCGACCGGGCCCGCGACGGCCGGGTGCACGTGGTGGAGTCCTTCGTGGACGGCGAGACACCGAACACGAAGGCGGCCCTGACCACGCTCAAGGCGGTCACCGGGGCCACCCGGGTGCTCGCCGTGCTGGGCCGGGAGGACGAGCTCAACTGGCTCTCGCTGCGCAACCTGCCCGAGGTGCATCTGCTCGACGCCGGTCAGCTCAACACCTACGACGTGCTGGTCAGCGACGCGGTCGTCTTCACCCGGGAGGCGCTCGAGGAGTTCTGCGCCCAGTCGAACCGGATCGGCGGGGCCCGGTTCGGCCGGCCCGTGGCCGAGGAGGGTGAGAGCGAATGAGCACAATTGCCGACCCGCGCGACGTGATCGTGGCGCCGGTGGTCTCGGAGAAGAGCTACAGCGAGCTCAACCGCAACTGGTACACGTTCCTGGTGCACCCCGACGCGAACAAGACCGAGATCAAGATCGCCATCG
>JBLNGJ010000269.1:0-3139 GCA_050264675.1 Micromonosporaceae bacterium | reverse complement strand
CTCGGCGTCGGCGGTGGTCTCGGCGCTACGGTCGCGGCCGCGCGACGGGGTCTTGGTGGGCGAGGCGCCCCGGGTCTTGGTGGGCGAGGCGCCCCGGGGCTTAGTGGTCAAGGTAGGCCTCCAGCCCGTGCCGTCCGCCCTCACGCCCGTAGCCCGACTCCTTGTAGCCGCCGAACGGGCTGGCCGGGTCGAACTTGTTGAACGTGTTGGCCCACACCACGCCGGCCCGCAGCCGGTCGGCGATGGCGAGGATGCGTGAGCCCTTCTCGGTCCAGATGCCGGCGGACAGGCCGTACGGCGTGTTGTTGGCCTTCTCGACCGCCTCGGCCGGCGTCCGGAAGGTCAACACCGACAGCACCGGTCCGAATATCTCCTCGCGGGCGATGCGGTGCGCCTGCGAGACGCCGGTGAAGAGAGTGGGGGCGAACCAGAAGCCGCGGTCGGGCAGCTCGCACGGCGGTGACCAGCGGTCGGCCCCCTCGGCCTCGCCCGCCGCGGAGAGCTCGCGGATGCGATCGAGCTGGGCCGCCGAGTTGATGGCGCCCACATCGGTGTTCTTGTCCAGCGGGTCACCGACCCGCAACGTGGCCATGCGGCGCTTGAGGCGTTCGAGCACGGGCTCGGCGATCGACTCCTGCACCAGCAGGCGCGACCCGGCGCAGCAGACGTGGCCCTGGTTGAAGAAGATGCCGTTGACGATGCCCTCGACCGCCTGGTCCAACGCGGCGTCGTCGAAGACGATGTTGGCGGCCTTGCCGCCGAGCTCCAGGGTCAGCCGCTTGCCGGTGCCGGCGACCGACTTGGCGATGGCCCGACCGACCTCTGTGGACCCGGTGAAGGCGACCTTGTCGACGCCGGGGTGGGTCACCACGAGCCGGCCGGTCTCGCCGGCCCCGGTGACGATGTTCACCGCACCGGGCGGCAGGTCGGCCTGTTGGCAGATCTCGGCGAAGGCGAGCGCGGTCAGCGGCGTGGTCTCGGCCGGCTTGAGCACCACGGTGTTGCCGGCCGCGAGCGCCGGGGCGATCTTCCAGGCCAACATGAGCAGCGGGAAGTTCCACGGGATCACCTGGCCGGCGACGCCGATCGGCCGCGGCTCGCGACCATTGCCGCCGAAGCCGGCATATTCCAGCTTGTCGGCCCAGCCGGCGTAGTAGAAGAAGTGGGCGGCGACGAGGGGGATGTCGACGTCGCGCGACTCCCGGATCGGCTTGCCGTTGTCGATGGACTCGAGCACCGCGAGCTCGCGGGCGCGCTCCTGGATGATGCGCGCGATGCGGAAGAGGTACTTGGCCCGGTCGGCGCCGCGCAGGCGGCCCCAACCCTGCTCGAACGCGCGGCGGGCGGCGCCGACCGCGGCGTCGACGTCGGCCTGGTCGGCCTCGACCACCTCGGCCAGGACCTCCTCGGTGGCCGGGTTGACCGTCTTGCGGGTCTGGCTCGATCGGCCGTCGACGAACTCGCCGTCGATAAAGAGTCCATACGAGGAGCGGATGTCCACAATGGCGCGTGACTCGGGCGCTGGCGCGTACTCGAAGTCGGTCATGATTCCTCCTCCGCGCAGGTGATCGCGTCGTCGGTCATGATTTCTCCTCCGCGCAGGTGATCGCGTCGTCGGTCATGCTTACCTAGTCCAGCGTGAAGTAGTCGGGGCCGGAGTAGCGGCCGGTCTGCATCCGGGTGCGTTGCATGAGCAGGTCGTTGAGGAGCGTGGACGCGCCGAACCGGAACCAGTCCGGGTCGAGCCAGTCGGAGCCGGCCGTCTCGTTGATGAGTACGAGGTACTTGATGGCGTCCTTGCTGGTGCGGATGCCGCCGGCCGGCTTGACCCCGACCTGCCGTCCGGTGACCGTCCGGAAGTCGCGCACCGCCTCCAACATGATCAGTGTGACCGGTGGCGTCGCGGCCGGGTTCACCTTGCCGGTGGAGGTCTTGATGAAATCGGCACCGGCCAGCATGGCCAACCAGCTGGCCCGGCGCACGTTGTCGTAGGTCGCGAGCTCACCGGTCTCGAGGATCACCTTCAGATGCGCGTTCCCGCAGGCCTCCTTGACCGCGACGATCTCCTCGAAGACCTCGAGGTAGCGCCCGGCGAGGAAGGCGCCTCGGCTGATCACCATGTCGATCTCGCCGGCTCCGGCCGCGACCGCGGCCCGGGTCTCGTCCAGCTTCACCTCGATCGGCGCCTGGCCGGACGGGAATGCGGTGGCGACACTCGCCACGTGCACACCGGAGCCGCGCAGCGCGTCGACCGCCACCGCGACCAGCGCCGGGTAGACGCACACCGCCGCCACCCGGGGGCAGCTCGGGTCGGCCGGGTCGGGCCGCTGAGCCTTGGCGCAGAGCGCGCGCACCTTGCCCGGTGTGTCGGCACCCTCCAACGTGGTCAGATCGACCATCCGGATGGCCAGGTCGATCGCCCACTGCTTGGCGGTGGTCTTGATCGACCGCGTGCCGAGCATCGCCGCCCGGGCGTCCGCGCCGACCTGGTCGACTCCGGCCAGGCCGTGCAGGAAGGTTCGCAGGGCGGCCGCCGAGCGGGCCACCTCGCCGAGAGCCCCGCCGGCCACCGGCACCGGGCCGACCGGCTTCGCGGTCATGGTCATACTGCCGCCTTCGCGGAGCGAATCGCGTCGTCGGTCACGGGCCTGAGTCTACGCGCGCCGGTCGTGATTGATCTTGCTAGCCCACCCGCGGGTGGATCGCCGACCGGTAGGTTGTCTCCCGTGGACGTACTTGTCGTGGATCATCCACTGGTCAAGACCCGCCTCACCGCGATGCGTAGCAACGACACCGACTCCGCCTCGTTCCGGGCTGCCCTGCACGAGCTCACCACGATGCTGGTCTACGAGGCCACCCGCGGGTTCGCCGTGACGGCGTACCCGATCCGCACCCCGGTGGAGGCGGCGACCGGTCACCGGGTGGCGAACCCGCCGCTGCTCGTCCCGGTGCTGCGGGCCGGTCTGGGCATGTCGGACGCGGCGCTGGCGCTGCTGCCCGAGTCGTCCATGGGCTTCGTCGGGCTCGCCCGCGACGAGGAGACCTTCCAAGCCCGGGCCTACCTGGAGTCGCTGCCGGTGCACCTGAACGACCGGCCGGTGATCGTGCTGGATCCGATGCTCGCCACCGGCGGCTCGCT
>JBLNGJ010000268.1:0-12806 GCA_050264675.1 Micromonosporaceae bacterium | reverse complement strand
TCAGGCTGGCCACCGCCGCCGCGGCCGCCGGGTCCCGCAGGACGGTGAGGTGGTCGCCGAAAACCCGTCGAACCTCGAGGCGGCGGGCAAACCCGGCCCAGATTCTGGCCGTGTCACACCCGAAGTGCCGGTCGACCAACGACGCGATCAGCATCACTGGACCGGGGTAGGTCCGCGGACGATATCCGGCCATGGCGGCGTACGCGCGAGGCGCCAGGACGGCCTCATCGGCCGTCTGCGCCCGCAACCGGTCCGGGGCGGCCGAGCGCCGGCGCAGCAAGCGCTGGACCAGCCGCCCGGCCCGCCGGCCAAACTCGCCGATCGCCCTGGTCGGGGGCATCCGCACGATGCGCCCCAGCTGCCAGCCGGTACGCCGGACCATGGCGCGCAGCCAGATGCCTCGTGGCCAATACCGTTCGTCGTACACCGCTTCGATGAGAAACAGCGCGTCGACCATCTCGCCGGCGGCGCGCAACTGCTGAGCCATCTCCAGCGCCGCCAGCCCGCCGAACGAGTAGCCGCCCAACCGGTACGGCCCCACCGGCTGCACCTGACGGATGGCCGCGACCATGAGCTCCGCCATGCGCTCCATGCCGTGCACCGGCCGCTGCTGCGCATCCTGCGGCAACGGAGCCACCGCGTAGATCTCCTGTGGCCCGGCGAGGGCCGATACCAGTGTCGCCAGTTCGGACAGATCTCCTTCGACACCAGGCACCAGGAAGAGGATCTCGTTGGCCCGCCCCGCGCGCAGCCGCTGGAGCAGCACACCGTCGGGCTCCAATGCGGTGGTCGAACCGGTGGGTACTCCTGCTGCTTGGATGGATGTCGCGGCAGGCGGAGCGGTCATACGTACTCCTCCGCTGAGGGGAGCGCGTCGTCGGTCATACGTACTCCTCCGCTGTGGGGAGCGCGTCGTCGGTCATACCGACTCCATCGTGCCGGCGGGCACAGGTAAGCCAGCGCGTTGGACGAGGCGGCGGGCGACCAGCGGGGCGACATACTCCGCCCCGACCATGAACCGCATCAGCGGGCCGAAGCTGTTCACCGCCGGAGGGCCCACGAAGTACAGCCCGTCCACCGAGCTTTCGAAGCTACGGGAGACGACCGGCATGCGGGCGTGCGTCCGTATCGCACTGCGCAGGCCCTCGCCGATGAAGCGCAGCCGATCGATGTCTGGCCAGTAACCCGTCGCCGCGATCACGTGATCGGTCAGGACCTCGCGCTGGCTGCCATCGGCCCGGCGCAGGGTCAGCCGGACCCGGCCGTTCTCCTCGCTGGCGCGTTCGATGCTCTCGCCCAACGCCACGGCCACGCCGGCCTCGAAGCGATCCTTCATCTGCCACGCCGATCGGGGGCCGAGGTGACGCCGGACGATCACCAACCGGGCCCGGCCCGGCACCAACCGGAACAGCCCCGGTGCGTTCTGACACAGCCACGAGCGCAGGCCCGGCCCGATGCCCGACGACGGGTGGCGCAGGCGTTGCCAGCGGCTGCGGGGGCCGGACGCCGGCGGCGAGGAGAAGCGCAGGGTGCTGCCCCGTGCAACGAGGGAGACCGTGGCGCCCGCCTCGGCCAGGAGCGCAGCGATGTCCACTGCGGACGCACCCGCACCGACGACGGTCACGTCTCGGCCGGCGAACGCCGACAGATCGTGGTGGGCTGAGCTGTGCGACGCAAGCGCCGAAGGCAGGTGCGCGAGCTGCTCCGGCACCTGCGCGAAGTGGGTGATGCCCACAGCGGCGACGACAGTGTCGGCCGTGAGGGCCTCGCCGTCATCCAGTCCGATCAAGAAGCGCTCGCCCTGCCGGTCGAGCGAGACGACCTGGCGCTCCTCGAGCTGTGGCACGAAGCGCTGCTGGAACTCGACGGCGTACGCCAGGAAAACGTCGAGACTCACCGGGATCGCGGTGTCGTGATACGGGATGCCCCGTTCCTTGCAGTACGAAGCGAGCGTCGCCGCACCCGCCGCATCACTCAGGTTCGACGCGAAGCCGTCGGACTTCAGCATCATCCCGGCCGGCATGTGCCGCCGCCAGGTGTCCAGGGGAGTCCCGAAGATGCGGTGGGGAACGCCGTAATGACGCAGATGCGCCGCGATCGAGAGTCCGTACGGGCCTGCCCCGATAATCGCTACCTGCTTCAATGCAACCCCAAATGTCAGCTGACAAACTGGCTGACAGCATGCCGGCTGAGGTCACCCGGAGGTAGTAAGCGGCGCGTCAAGAACCCGACAATGTGGGCCACAAGACCCGGCCTGGCCCGGCCTAGCCTTGGCCTAGCCTGGCGCCGCCGGGGCCAACTCGGCCGACGATCGGCGCACCGCGGAGGTTCGCACGGTGCGGGCCGGGTGTGTGAACCGCCACACCGCCCCGGAGACGCCCAGCAGGAGTGCGAGCACCGAGCTGTAGGTGGTGAAGTAGAAGGCGTCGTAGGTGCCCTCGGACAGGATCGCGATGAGCTGGGTGGAGATCAACGCGACGCACAGATGGCGAACCTCGGCCTCCTGGGAGCGCCGGTACGCGATCGTGGCCAGCGTGATGCCCCCGATGTGCAGCGCCGCGAGCGCCGCCGCCCCGACGATCCCCTGGGTCACCAGCGTGTAGAGCCACTGGTTGTCGAAGACGATGCCACCGTTTACCCCCGGCACCACGCTGAACGGCCCGCGACCCAGCCACGGACGCTGCCCGAACCAGTGGCCGATGAGGCCATAGCGTTCGGTGCGGCCGGTGATGCTGGGGTCGCTGCCGGCCGAGGTGAACATCGACCGGATGGTGCCGACCAGCCCGGGCCTGACCACCATGAGAACCCCGAGCATGCCCACGGCCATCGCCATGATGTTGTACCGCAGCCGCCAGCCCCAGGCCGGCAGCATGACCAGGATCGCCACGGCCAGGGCGATGACGCCGGTACGCGAGATCGACATCGGTACCGCGGCCGCCGCCAGCAGCGCGACCGCCGCGGCCAGCCGGCGGTGCAGCCGGCTGGCCGAGAACCGGGCCAAGTGGATCGCGTACGGCACGGTCATCGCCATCACCGCACTGAACTCGATGAAGTGCAACGCCGTGCCGGCCACCCGGAACTGGTTGGCGCCCCGGTTCTCCAGGCCGGCCAGTTCCCCCTTGAGTTGCAGACCTGGGATCAGCAGGTAGCGGGTTACGTCAATCTTGAGGACGCCCTGCAGCAGGCCGACGATCGCCATGAACCCGGCGCACCAGACGAAGACCCGCAGCACACCGCGCAGGCGTTCCCAGTTGGGAATCCCGTCGGCGGCCATGAGCAGGATGCCGATGAACGCGCACGCGGAGAGCACCGCAGTGTCCTGACCGTTCTGCTCCAGCGAAGTCAGCCCGCGCATGGTGCCAGCCAGGTAGGAGAGCATGAACGCGATCATGTACGCGAGCACCAGCCACCGCAGCGGTTGCGGACCCACCACGACGAGCCACGGGTTGAGCCGCGCCAGCGCCCACCAACTGAACAACAGCATCGCCACGATCAGACCGGGCCGGCCGACGAGGGGCAGGTTGGGCAGGATCAGCCCCTCCGGCAACACAAACAACAGGGCGATCGTGAAGCTGAGCACCACCGGAACATCGACCAACGCGCGCCGACGGCGGGTGGTGTAGGTGCGCTCGGCGATGAGTGACGGCTCGAGGTCGACCGCATGCACCGGCGGAGTGGTCAACGCCGCCCCTTCGCGAGTGAACAAACTACCTGCCCGGGATGAGCGTACTGTCGCATTGCTGGGCCGACGCCCCCGCGGATCACCCTGCCAGAAACCTGACAGCTCAACACGGCGTTCGGGTGCCCGTGGTGCAGTTATCGCACCGGCTAAGTTATGCGGATCATCGAATACTTGGAGAGCGATGGCTGACGACCGCGTCATCAACGTCCTGTTCCACGGCGTGGGCACACCGCAGCGTGAGTTGGAGCCGGGCGAGGAGAGCTACTGGGTCAGCGAGGATCGCTTCGGCGCCATCCTGGATGAGTTGGCCGGCGTTGCCGGCGTCCGGCTCAGCTTCGACGACAGCAACGCCTCCGACGCCGAGATCGCGCTGCCGGCCCTGCGCGAGCGCGGGCTTCGCGCCGACTTCTTCGTGCTGGCCGGCCGGCTCGGCGCCAAGGGCAGCCTGGACGATGACGCGGTACGCGAACTGCTGCGGCAGGGCATGAACATCGGCTCACACGGGATGCTGCACCGGCCGTGGTCCCAACTGGATCAGCAGACCCGGCACGACGAGTGGGTCACCGCCCGGGAGCGGATCAGCGCGATCGTCGGCCACGACGTCGACACCGCCGCGTGCCCGTTCGGCCGCTACAACCGCAGTGTGCTTACCGGCCTGCGCCGGCTCGGGTACCGGCATGTGTTCACCAGCGACCGCCGGCCGGCCCGGCCGGACGCCTGGCTGCAGGCGCGCTACAGCGTGCTGAGCACAGACACCGCCTCGACCGTGCGCCAGACCGTCCTCGGCCACCGGTCGTTGCCGCAGCGGGTGCGCGGCTCCGCGGTCGGCCTGGTCAAGCGCTGGCGATGACGCTCAGCCGACCCGTACGCTCAGCGGCCCCGGGGCCTCCCGCAGCCGGGTCGGACTGAGCAGCGAGCGGGCGGCGAAGCGGCTGCACCGGTTGCCGAGCGCCGCCCGGCTCAGCTCGCGCAGCAACAGCACCGCCCAGTAGACAGCGGTGCGCGGCCGGCCGTGGCGGCGCCGGTAAAGACGCACCCGGTTGAGGGTCAGCAACGCCCAGAGCCCCGGCGACGTGGTCGACTCGCCGCCCAGGTGCAGTGCCCGGGCGTTCGGCGCAAAAATGGTGGCGAAGCCGCGGTCGCGGGCGCGCAGGGCGTACTCGGTCTCTTCGGAGTAGAGGAAGAACGACTCGTCCCATGGGCCGCACTCCTGCCAGCAGTGGCGGTCGATCAACATCATCGAGCCCTCGGCCCAGTCCACGGTCATCTCGTCGGCGTACTGGCCCTGGTCGGTGATGACCTCACCCAGGGTGGCGAAGTGGCCCATCCGGTTCGCGCCGAGAAGGGCGTCGCCGAGGGCCCGCAGGATGGTCGGCTCGCGGCGCAGGCTCGGGCTGAACCGGCCGTCCCCTTCGGACAGCCGCGGCACCACGATCCCCGCTCCCCGCCGGCGCATCACCGCCACCATCTCGGCCACGCAGCCCGGTTCCAACCGGATATCCGGGTTGAGCACGAGCACCGCGGTATGGGCGTCGGCAGCGGCCACCGCGGCGTTGATGCCGGCCGCGTACCCGGCGTTGCGTCCGACCTCGACCACCCGCGCCTCGGGCGCGATCTCCCTGAGCACCTTCACCGACTCGTCGGCGGAGGCGTTGTCGGCGACGGCCAGATGCCAGGTGAGTCCGTCGAGCCCCGGCCCGAGCGATGCGACGAGGTCGGGCAGCAGGTGGGCACTGTTGTAGGTGACGACCACGACCGCGATGGTCTCTAAGCGGTCGGTCAAGCTGCGCTCCTGATAGACGGTCGAATTGCCTGCCAGCAGGCTAACGGTGAATCGCCGCTGCACCGCTGCGACGCAATGCCAGAAATTTGACACCAGCGGCGGGCCGGTTACTCGGACCGGTACGCTCCCAGGCGTAATGCCGATCACCGTACGCCCAATCACCGACTCCGACCGGCGGCCCGTCGCCGAGTTTCTCCAAGCCCACCTCAGCGACCGGATCAGCGCGGACGCTTGGGCTCGGTGTCTTATCGTGCCATGGCAGGTGGACGCGCCCAACCACGGCTTCCAGCTCCTCGACGGTGACGCGGTGGTCGGCGTCTACCTCGCCTTCTACTGCGAACGGACGATCGACGGCCGGTCGGAACGGTTCTGCAATCTCGGCGCCTGGTGTGTGCGCCCCGAGTACCGCTTCGGCGGCATCCGGTTGCTCAAGGCGTTGCTGGCCCAGGAGGGCTACCACTTCACCGACCTGTCGCCCAGCGGGAACGTGGTGCCGCTGAACACCCGGCTCAGGTTCCGGTTTCTGGACACCACGACCGCACTCGTGCCCAACCTGCCGTGGCCGTCCTGGCCCCGGCGCCACGCGATCAGCTCCGACCCGGCCGTGATCGAGGCGACGCTGACCGGACCCGAGCTCGCGCTCTACCGCGATCACGTCGACGCGGCGGCGGCCCGCCACCTGGTCCTGACCCGGCGCGGCGAATCCTGTTACGTGATCTTCCGGAAGGACCGCCGCAAGAACCTTCCGTTGTTCGCCTCGATTCTCTACGTCAGCAACCCGGACGTGTTCCGCGCGATGGCCGGCCGCGTGGCCCGCCACCTTCTGCTGCGGCACGGCGCCGCGTTCACGCTGGCCGAACTGCGCGTCGTCGGCCGCCGGCCCCGGTTCTCGTTCCTGGTGCCCACGACGCGCCACAAGATGTTCAAAAGCGCGTACCTGAAGCCGGACCAGATCGACTATCTCTACAGTGAGTTGGTCTGCGTCGCCTGGTGAGACGCTTCACCTCGACCAGCCAAGCCCCGCGGTAAGGAGACGACGGCCCAGCATGCACATCCAACTGCACGACATCGTGGCCGCGACGGCCACCCGTCGAGGGGACGGTCCGGCTCTCACCTACCGCGACTCGACACTGTCGTACGCGCAACTGTGGCGCGAGACCATCGGGGTGGCCGCCGGGCTGCGCCGGGTCGGTCTCCGGCGCCGCGAGCGGGTGGCGGTCTACCTGGACAAGCGGATCGAGACGATCACCGCGATGTTCGGCGCCAGCGCGGCGGGTGGCGTGTTCGTGCCGGTCAGTCCCCTGCTGCGGCCGCGGCAGGTCGGCTACATCCTGACCGACTGCAACGCGCGGGTCCTGGTCACCACGGGCGAACGATTCGATCTGCTCCGCGACGACCTCGACGAGTGCAAGTCGGTGGAGCTGGTGGTGCTGCTCGGCCAGGCCGAGTCCCGGCCGGCGCACTACGACGTGATCACCTGGGCCGAGCTGACCGCCGAGACCGCCATCGACCTGGCGCCCAGCGGCGGGGTCGACCTGGACCTGGCCGCGATCTTCTACACCTCTGGCAGCACCGGCAAGCCGAAGGGCGTGGTGCTCTCCCACCGCAACCTCGTGGTTGGGGCGCAGAGCGTCAGCTCCTACCTGGCCAACGTGAGCGAGGACGTGATCCTGGCCGTGCTGCCGCTGAGCTTCGACGCGGGATTCAGCCAGCTGACCACCGCGTTCCACGCCGGGGCTCACGTCGTGCTGATGAACTACCTGATGCCCGGCGACGTGGTCCGGTTGTGTGAGAAGCACGCGGTCACCGGGCTGACCTGTGTTCCTCCACTGTGGATCCAACTGGCCGACCAGGCGTGGCCGGCGCTGGCCGCGGGGCACCTGCGCTACTTCGCCAACACCGGTGGGCGGATGCCCAAGGCGACGCTGGAGAAGCTGCGGGCGATCTTCCCCACGGCCCGGCCGTACCTGATGTATGGACTGACCGAAGCGTTCCGTTCCACCTACCTCGACCCGGGCGAGGTCGACCGGCGACCCGACTCCATCGGCAAGGCGATCCCCAACGCCGAGATCGTCGTCGTGCGCCCCGACGGTTCACTCTGCGATCCGGGTGAGGAGGGCGAGCTGGTCCACCGCGGCCCGCTGGTGGCGATGGGCTACTGGAACGATCCGGAGCGCACCGCCGAGCGGTTCCGCCCGGCGCCGGCCCGGGAACCGGGGCTGTGCCTGGACGAGATCGCCGTGTGGTCCGGCGACGCGGTGGTCCGCGACGAGGAGGGGTTCCTCTACTTCGTCGGGCGCATGGACGAAATGATCAAGACATCGGGGTACCGGGTGAGCCCGACCGAGATCGAAGAGGTGGTCTACGACACCGGGCTGGTCCGCGACGCGGTGGCCCTGGGCGTCGAGGACCCCCTCATCGGCCAGCACATCGTGCTCGTGGTGAGCCCGGCCGCCGGCACCGCGGTCGATGAGGCCGAGCTGACGCGCCGGCTGAAGTCGGTCCTGCCGCTCTACATGGTGCCGAAGGAGATCGTGGTGCGACCGGAGCTACCGCGCCTGTCCAACGGCAAGTTCGACCGGTCGTTGCTGCGCCGGGAGCTCACGTCATGACCCATCCGGCGATCAGCGCGTTCGGGCGCACGGCGGGTCGCCTGACCATCGGCGGCGTGCCGGTGGACCGGTTGGCCGCGCGGGTCGGCGGCACACCGTTCTTCGCCTACGACCGCGGCCTGCTGACAGCCCGCGTGGCCGCGCTGTGCGCGACGCTGCCGGCGGGTGTCGACCTCAGCTATGCGGTCAAGGCCAACCCGATGCCGGCGGTGGTCCAGCATCTGAGCGGGCTGGTCGACTCCTTCGACGTGGCGTCGGCGCTGGAGATGCGGACCGCGCTGGACACGCCGATGCCGGCCGACCGGGTCAGCTTCGCCGGGCCGGGCAAGACCCCGGCCGAGCTGAGCCAGGCCGTCGCCGCCGGAGTCACCATCGAGATCGAGTCCGAGACCGAGGCGGGCCGGGTCGCCGGCATCGGGGAGCGCCAGGGCCTACGCCCCCGGGTCGCCGTCCGGATCAACCCGGACTTTCGCATCAAGGGCTCGGGGATGCGGATGGGCGGCGGCCCGCAGCAGTTCGGGGTGGACAGCGAACAGGTGCCGAAACTGCTCAAGGAACTGGCGCGGCTCGACGTCGAGGTGCTCGGCTTCCACATCTTCGCCGGCTCGCAGAACCTGCAGGCCGACGTGCTCTGCGACGCGCAGCGCAAGACGGTCGACCTGGCCCTACGGATGGTCGAGGCGGCGCCCACGCCGGTGCGGTACCTGAACCTCGGTGGCGGCTTCGGCATCCCGTACTTCGATCGCGACCAACCCCTCGACCTGCCGGCGATCGGAGCGAACCTGGGCGAGCTGCTGGCCGGCCCGATCCGGTCGCACCTGCCCGACGCGCGGGTGGTGATCGAGCTCGGCCGCTACATCGTCGGCGAGTGCGGGGTGTACGTGACCCGGGTGGTCGATCGTAAAGAGTCGCGCGGTCAGACGTTCCTCGTGGTTGACGGTGGCCTGCATCACCAGTTGGCCGCCTCCGGCAACTTCGGCCAGGTGATCCGGCGCAACTACCCGATAGCGATCGGCAACCGGTTCGACGCGCCACCGGCCGAGGTGGTCAGCGTGGTTGGCTGCCTCTGCACCCCGCTGGACCTGTTGGGCGACAAGGTCAGCCTGCCGGTGGCCGAGCTCGATGACCTCGTCGTGGTGTTCCAGGCCGGCGCCTACGGGCTGACCGCCAGCCCCACCGCGTTCCTCAGCCACCCGGCCCCGGCCGAGATACTCGTCTAACGAAGGGTTCCCATGGATGTGACCAGTGCAACGACGCTCGACGACGTCAAGTCAGTGGTGGTGGCGACGCTCGGCATCGAGGACCGCGCCGACTCCCTCGATGCCTCGACCCCGCTGCTGGGCAGCCTGCCCGAGCTGGACTCGATGGCGGTGGTCGAGCTGATCCTGGCCCTCGACAGCCGGTTCGGCATCGAGACCGGTGACGACGAGATCACCGGCGACGTCTTCGAAACGCTCGGCAGCCTGGCTGCGTTCGTGGAGCACAAGCTGGCCGAGCGCAGTTAACCTTCGCCCCCTATGGGGCGCGCTATAGTTTTCGCTATGGCAACGACAACGATGCAGCTTGACGCCGGTCTTCGTGACGAGTTGGCCGAGATCGCGAAGAGCGACTTCTCGGGCGTGCCGCTCGCCGAGGCGCTTCGGCGGCTCATCAAAGAGCACCGGATCAACAAGATCATCGCCCGATACGCGGAGCTCCAGGCAGACCCGCAGGAGTGGGCTGACTACCGTGCCGAGGCACGGCTTACTGACAACGCCGCCGCTGACGGTGTGCCTGCTGGCCGCGACGAGTACCCGGAGTACAACCGTTGAAAGGGCCACGGTTGGCACCGTGGCAGGTCTGGCTGGTTGACTTCGGCACTCCGATCGGGCCCGAAGAGGGTGGGGTGCGCCCAGCGGTGATCGTGGGCTCCGTCACACACTGCCGATTCCCGATCGGCATGGCCATCGTCGTTCCTTTGACCAGCCGCGATCGTGGCCTGGACCACCACGTGCAGATTGACGCCGCCAGCGCGGGATTGTCCCGACCGAGTTGGGCCCGCACGGAGGACATCACCGCGGTGAGTGTGCAGCGGTTCGCCCGCCCCCAACCGCTCGGCCAACTCTCCGATGTGGACGTCGAGCGGCTGTCCGAGTGGTTACGCGAGATGGTCGCATTCGCATGATCGCGCAGGCGGCGGCCTACTCGAGCCGGTGATCGGTAATTCGCGTCGCCCTATCCAGGCACAGAATCGCGAAACGGGTTGGTGACGTGGACGCCGGCGTAATCCTGGCCGTCGTTGAGGTCTTCGGATAGAACCTCAGCGCAGCCCATCGCCCGCGCCGCTTCGATGATGGCCGCATCCCAATAGGAGAGCTGGTAGCGCTCGCGGGCGTCCAGTGCGGCCACCATGAGGCCCGCTGTCATGTCCTGGATCGGGAAGCGTCGAAACGACTCGATGAGCCGGGCGGCCTGCCGATGCGCGATGGCATCGGGACGACTCACGCGGGTCGCCTGCAGGTAGAACTCTTGCAGCACTTGAACCGACAACGCCAGGTCGCGAGTAGAGAGCACGTCGTTGGCGCGCTTGGCCTTGCTTTGCTCGGCCGGGTCGCGGGAGATTGCGTAGAGCAAGACGTTCGTGTCAACGAACTGCACGGTCGTGGACCTCATCGCGGCCCAACCGGTCGGCGGCGCGGAACTGGCCGAGCTCGGCCTGAACCTCCCGCTGCCGGGCTTCCAGCCGGGCGAACTCGTCCATTCGACCGGACAGCCGCTCAAGGTACGCAACCACCAGCGCACTCACCGAGGTATCGCGCTGCGCCGCGGCGACGCGTGCGTTGCGGTACACGTCATCCGGTACGGAGACCGTCAAGTTCTTCACAGAAACACAGTAACACGATATCTGTGTCAGCCCCGGCGACTATTGACTGCGCACCCGGCTGGACAGGTCGTGGCCCCAGCCGACGCCACCCCGGCGGGCGCGGCGCGCCGCGATCTCGGCGGCGAGGATGATGCCGACGTAGCCGGCGGCTGCCGGTAGCAGCCACGGCCGCGGTAGCACCACGTCACGCAGCCACGAAGCGTTGGCGGCCCGACGCACTCCGCTCGGCGTGGCACCGGTCCCGGCGGCGGCGCGCATCGCCGCGTTGCCGGCCCGGACCCGGGCCAGTCGGCGGACGAGATCGCGGGTGCGGCGGGGGGTCGCCACGAGCGAGACCACGGCGTCCACCTGAACTCGCTCGTCCAGACTGAACAGCGAATCGAGGAAGAGGTCGTCCGCAATCATGTCGGGGAACGCGGCAAAGCGCGCCCGACCGGTCTCGGAGAGCGCGATCGCACCCCGGCCGAACAGCGCCCGGTGGTACGCGGGCAGCCGGGCGTTGATGGCGTAGAAGGCCCGGACCAGCAACGGCCGGCCGGTGATGTCGAGTTGGCGCCGAGGCACCGCGGCCAACGGCCGGGCGCCGTCCTCAGCCGGCTGGGTCAGCGCGTCGGCCAGGTCGTGCACGGTGCCGGCGATGAACGTGACGTCGGCGTCGAGATACATCCGCGGCCAGCCGGCCGCGGCTGCGTCCCCGGCGTTGAGCGCGGCCGCCTTACCGGGCTCGGGCCGATCGATGACCCGGACGCCGGGGCGGCGGGCCGCCACCGCCGCGGTCGCGTCGGTGCAGCCGTTCGCCACCACCGTCACGTCAATGGCGCCGGCCGGGGCGCTGGCCAACAGCGCGTCCAGGCACGGGCCGAGCACCGCCTCCTCATTGTGAGCGGCGATGACGACACTGATCATGCCTCGGCCGCCGGGTCGGGGGGCGTCGCTGCGGTGCGTGGCTTGAGCAACCGGTCCCAGAGCGCCACGTAGCGCAGCGCCTGGTGCTCCCAGGCCAACTGTTCGGCGAAGCGCGCCAAGGCGACCGTACGCATCTGCTCCCGCCGGGGGGCGTCGTCGAGAAGCTCGTTGATGGCCCGCGCGAACTCCTCGGGGCGGCCCTGGGTAACGTAGCTCGCCGCCGCGCCAGCGCTGCGTCTGGTCTCGGTGAGGTCAGCGGCGACCACAGGAACGCCACGGGCCAGGTACTCCACGGTCTTGGCCATCGTCGACAGATCGTTCATCCGGGTCGGCAGGTCGGGCTGGATCGCCACCGTGGCCGAGCGCAGTAGCCGGTCGACCTCAGGACCCTCGAGCCAGCCGGTGAAGTCGACGACATCGCAGAGCCCTCGTTCACTGACCAGCTTGGCCAGCGCGGTCATCCGCTCGCCGTCGCCCGCGATGGTGACCCGCCAGCCACTGCGTCCGCGCAGCCGGATCAGTTCCTCGGCCGCGAGCACGACACCCTCGACGTTGTCCTGCAGGCCGAGCACCCCGAGGTAGACCACGTGGTGCGGGCCGGCCGGGGTCGGTTGGGCCGGATCGGGCGGGGCGATCTCGGTCAGGGCCGGTCCGTTGCGCACCACCGTGAGCTTTCGCTCGGGCACCCCGCGACGCAAGGCGTTGTCGCGGAACGACTCGTTGGTCGCGATCACTGCTGAGGCCGTACGCAGGGTCAGCCATTCAAACGCGACCAGCGTCCGGTAGACCAGGGGTTGCGGCCGACCAGCGGTCCGGGTCTCGTAGACCTCCGGGCAGAGGTCGTGGTGGTCGAAGACCCAGGGTCGGCCGAGCGCCCGCAGCACCAGTGCGAGCGGCCAGAAGACGTCCGGCGGATTGCACACCTGCACGGCGTTCGCCCGGCCGCGCACCACCTCGCCC